>JAKIVF010000002.1 GCA_021647145.1 Methylococcaceae bacterium
TCTGTCTCTCCACTGTAAATTTCAAGCTCATGATTAGTTAAGGTAGATAATTCAGTTAGTGACATAGTAATATGAAAATACATATATTTTACAGTATGTCAATTTAAATCTTTATGAGAAAGCTGTGCACCTAGGGTTGAGGTGAGTACTTTTACGCAGTACTTTGTCAATTAGTAACTCAGTTTATATGACCTCCCCAAAAGCGAAAACTATTATTAGAAAACATCTTTTCTGGATGCTCATTTTAGATACAAAGTTATCGTGTGGAAATGAATTAACAAAAAAAATTAGAGTTTGACAAGCTTATAACAGGATTAAGGATAAGGTCATCAAAGTTGTAACATATAATAATAAATTTTTATTAGGTGACTGATTTATAAATATTTTTTACATGCCAACCGAAGCATGGCAGCCTTAAAATGAGAATTAGAGGCTGGATCGGTTACACGTATTGACCAGCGCACCAGCCAGAAGACCATGCCCATTGGAAATTATATCCACCTAACCAACCGGTAACATCAACAACTTCTCCAATAAAATACAGTCCTGATACTGTATTACTTTCCATAGTTTTAGATGAAATGGCAGCACAATCAACACCACCTAATGTTACTTCTGCAGTTCTGTAACCTTCAGTTCCACTGGGTTTTATTTTCCACTTTTCAATATTGTTAGCTATTTCGCTCATTTGTTGATTTGAAATATCTTGGATTGAAACTGTTAATAATTTTTGATCTATTAACACCTCAATTAAGCGCTTAGGTAATAAATCAGACAAGATATTTTTAACCAGAATTTTTATTTTTTTATTCCGTTTTTCTTTCAATAATAAAAGTACATTTTTATTAGGTAAAAAATTTACTGTTATCCTTTCCCCTACTTGCCAATAGGATGAAATTTGTAAAATAACTGGACCACTAAGGCCTCGGTGAGTAAATAAAATATTTTCTGCAAAAGTTTGTCTTTCGTTACTCACTACACAAGGCACCGCTATTCCAGACAGCTGAGAAAAATTATTTTTATCACTTGGTTGTAAAGTAAAAGGAACTAATCCAGCAGAAACTGGCTGTACATTAATACTAAATTGATTCGCTATTTGATAGCCAAACGCAGTTGCTCCCATTTTAGGTATTGATAAACCACCTGTTGCAATCACAATAGTTTGGCATTGTATTATTTTCTTATCCGTTTTAAGCTGGAATTGATTGTCTGATAATTGTGTAATTTTGTTTATTGTACAATTCAGCTGAATAGCTACTTGTGCTACCTCACATTCTGCAAGCAGCATATTTAAAATATCTTTAGCACTCTCATTACAAAATAACTGCCCATGACTGCGTTCATGAAATGGGATGTTATATTGATCAATTAATGCTAAAAAATCCCACTGGGTAAAACGGCTTAATGCTGATTTACAAAAATGTGGATTTTGAGAAATAAAATTTTCTGGTTCTATTGAGTAGTTAGTAAAGTTACAACGCCCTCCCCCAGATATTAGAATTTTCTTTCCAGGTTTTCTAGCACTATCTAACACTAACACTCTGCGCCCACGTTTTCCTGCTTCAATAGCGCACATTAGTCCTGATGCACCTGCTCCTATAACGACTACATCAGTTTTTTGCATTTATTAAAGAAGAGAGATTTTTTGCTAACAAAGGTTTAGATAGTTGGGTTACGATAGAGTCGCTAACCCAACCTACTAAATTATTTTTGCTGATATTTTTCTATTTTATCGAAATTCAAGTATCGGTATGTATCCTCAGCTGTTTCATTAATCTGCCCATAATATTGCATATATTCAGAAAAGGTAGGTATTTTACCTAAAATAGAGCAAACAGATGCCAACTCGGCAGAGCTTAGATAAACATTTGCATCATTCCCTAGACGGTTAGGGAAATTGCGCGTTGATGTAGAAACTACAGTTGCATTATCTGCTACTCTAGCCTGGTTACCCATACACAATGAACAGCCAGGCATTTCCATCCTTGCGCCTGATTTACCAAAGATACTGTAATAACCTTCTTCTGTTAATTGGGCCTGATCCATTTTAGTCGGTGGAGAAACCCATAATTGTGTGGGTAAACGTCCTTCATGTTTTTCTAATAATTTCCCCGCTGCACGGAAGTGACCAATATTAGTCATACATGAGCCCAGAAATACTTCATCTATTTTTGTTCCAGCAACATCTGATAATGTTTTCACATCATCAGGATCATTTGGACAGGCCATTAAAGGTTCTTTAATTTCATTCAGATCAATTTCTATTATTTCAAAATACTCAGCATCAGCATCGGGTTCTATTAATACTGGATTAGAAAGCCATTCTTGCATTTGTTCAATTCTTCGATTAATAGTTCTTGCATCACCATATCCTTCAGCTACCATCCAATTTAACAAGGTTAAATTGGAATTTATATATTCTCTGATGGGTGCTTCATTTAAGCGAATAGTACACCCACCTGCTGAACGTTCAGCTGATGCGTCTGATAATTCAAATGCTTGCTCTACTTTTAAATCGGGCAAGCCTTCAATTTCAAGAATACGTCCAGAAAAAATATTCTTTTTACCTTTTTTCTCAACTGTTAACAAACCTTTTTGAATCGCTGCATAAGGAATCGCATTAACCAAATCACGTAAGGTAATTCCAGGTTGCATTTCCCCTTTAAAGCGGACTAAAACAGATTCAGGCATATCCAAGGGCATTACCCCTGTAGCAGCTGCAAAAGCAACCAGTCCTGAGCCTGCTGGAAAAGAAATACCTAACGGAAAACGTGTATGTGAATCCCCGCCTGTTCCTACCGTATCAGGTAACAACATTCTATTTAGCCAAGAATGGATAATCCCATCTCCTGGACGTAATGCAACACCACCACGATTCATAATAAAATCAGGTAATGTGTGCTGCATTTCTACATCAATTGGTTTTGGGTATGCCGCTGTGTGACAAAAAGATTGCAAGACCAAGTCAGCGGAAAAACCTAAGCAAGCAAGATCTTTCAACTCATCTCGCGTCATTGGCCCAGTAGTATCTTGTGACCCCACTGTTGTCATCCGTGGTTCACAATAAGTATCAGGTCTAACACCCTCGACACCACATGCTTTACCAACTATTTTTTGAGCTAAAGTATATCCTTTACTACTATCTAACAAATCTTGCGGACGACGAAAAACAGTTGATGGCTCTAGTCCTAATGCTTGTCTAGCCCTGTCCGTTAACCCACGACCAATAATTAAAGGAATCCGTCCCCCCGCTTGCACTTCATCTAAAATCACATCTGTTTTTAGTGAATATTCAGCAATTACCTCTTCACTCTCATGCCGTTTAACAACCCCTTGGTATGGATAAATATCTATCACATCACCCATTGCCATTTTTTCTACATCACACTCAAAAGGCAAAGCACCTGAATCTTCCATCGTGTTAAAGAAAATAGGTGCTATTTTTCCACCGATACAAACCCCCCCCGCTCTTTTATTGGGAACATAAGGAATATCATCTCCCATGTACCACAAAACTGAGTTTGTCGCTGATTTACGTGAAGAGCCTGTACCAACAACATCCCCCACATAGGCAACTGGGAAACCTTTTTGTTTAAGCTCTTCGATTTGCTGCTCTGCATTTGTAATTCCACCCCTTGGGATTTTAAGCATAGCTTTTGCGTGTAAAGGAATATCAGGGCGTGACCAAGCATCTGGTGCTGGTGATAAATCATCAGTATTTGTTTCACCTGTAACTTTAAAAACAGTTACCGTTAATTTTTCTGGAACTTTAGGCTTGCTAGTAAACCATTCCGCTTCTGCCCAAGAATTAATAACCTGATTGGCAAATGCATTACCAGCATCAGCTTTTTCCTTAACATCATGAAATGCATCAAAAACCAGCAAAGTGTGTGATAAAGCAGTAACGACCGTAGGTGCTAATGTATCGTTATCTAAAAGATCAATTAACGGTGCAATATTATAACCACCTAGCATCGTGCCTAATAATTCAGTTGCTTTATTGGCATCTAATATAGGCGAAAAATCTTCACCTTTTGCAATTGCTGCTAAAAAACCTGCTTTAACATATGCAGCTTCATCTACACCAGCAGGAACACGGTTAATTAGCAGATCAAGGATAAACTCTTCTTCACCAGATGGAGGATGTTTAATTAATTCAACTAAATCAGCTACCTGATCAGCAGTTAGAGGTTTTGGAACGATTCCTTCAGCAGCGCGTTCTGCAACATGTTCGCGATATGACTCTAGCATTATGTATCCTTAAAAACCAAAAAATATATCTTTTAATTTTATCAGATTACACTAATTCATATAAGCATTCTGGTCTTCTTAAACAAAAAAAACATCAATTAGGCGAACCTAACTGATGTTTTTTTAGTTTAGTAGTTATCTAAATAATATTGATAGCTACGGCTTCTATTCTAAGAAACTATCAATATTCTATCTATCAAAACTATTTGATTAGCTCATAACTGATTAACTCTAACCATTGATTATATTTATCAGTTTCAGGATGATATCCCATAATAACTGAATATGCCTTATCACTTGCCGAATCAGTTACTCTAGGTATTATAACTTGCTGATTACTTGGGTTATAAGTTGCTTGAAAAGCATCATTCTCTTCATCAGCATTTAAAGAACTAAGGTTTGACAAACCAAAACTCAAGGCACTAATTTCCTTAGCACTGCGAGCAGAAGGTTTTTCCATTGCTAAATTAGCTGAATACAACTGATCAAAAATACGCACTTTTGGAAGGTTTAATTCACCTGTATTAAAATTAAAAGTAGCAGATTTTACTTTTGCTTCTTCAGATAATAATGGGTGTAACCCAGTCCCTGTAATTTTTATGGAATATTGATCGTCACTTTTTGGAAAAACAGAAATAAATTGTTGAGTTGTTGTATATTTTTTATCCTTAACTTTAGCTCTTCCATCTTCATCTTTACCATCAGGTGCTTGACCAGTTACATTACGGCCAGCTTCTTCTAAAACAACCGAACCACCACCACAACTTTCAGCATCACCTGAGTCTCCTTTTAAAACCGATGAAACAGCAACCAGGTAATTTCTTGCACCATTCCCAACCGCTATATCTACAGTATTAGAAGTATCAAAACATGGGTCAATAATACCTATAAGAGCACCATCAAAATTACCCAGTCTATAATTTAAATACATATGATTAGAACTTCCATGAGTTCCAGAAATAATTGCATTACCCACTTCATCTTGTGTCGAACCAGTTTCATCAACCCAACGATTAAACACAAACTGTTCTTCTTCCATTTCTTTGGTTAATTTTGCACTATCAAATACATAAAGAGCCCAGCTCTTTTTCCCAAAACAACTGCTTCCTTTCGGGCAAACTTCGAGAGAAATAATTTCATTACCTGAACTGGCTATTTTATACCAATCTTTATCGCCAGAATGGTGCAAATGACCTTTAATATTTCGCCCAGAATTCAAAGGTGTTGCCTGAGCTGAACGATCATTAAATTCAACATCTACATTATCGTATGGTTCATCAACAGGTGCTTGAAAAACAGTGTCCCCATTAGCATCAACTGGATTACCAATAATTTGTACATATAACTTCGCAACAGCTCTTTGTCCTGTATCAGCAATATAAGTATATGAAAATGGATCTGTTATAACATCACCAACTTTAAGGTCAGTGACACTCGCTGCATTTTCATAAAGTGTATAGGTAAAACTCCCATCAGAATTTAAGACTAAATAACCATATTCGCTAACGGGTGAGCTTGACAATTCGGTAAAACTACCATTTTTATCATTAGTTGTAACATCACCTTCAACGACAGATATTTTGTTGGGTACAACGGTTACATGGTCGTCAAAGGCGTATAACCTTTCATCTTGTGCATCTGAATCAGAAATTGGACTAGCACTTGTGCCAGAACCTAGTGTTGACCCCGGCTGGCTAGGGAACCCAGCAGAAAAAATAGCTGAAGAACCAAATAAAAGTAAAGGTATAGACAAGTATGTAAATTTTTTAAGCATGAGACGGTTTTCCTACCTATTCATTGAGATACTTCCAGCATAGTTCAAAATTTACACTGTTCAAGGAAGGATAAGATTAACTTCTAATACTTTGACATAGGTTTGTTTAGAAAAAAACTACACTAAATTGTAATAATGAGGGAGAGTTAAGAAAAATAGGCTTACTAGGTTATAGATTTAATTTTTTTAACAATTTATACTTTATATTTTGTAGAAATAACAATGAATATTTTAGTTTAGTTTCTTATGCTTAATGATTTTAATTAATCAAGAGAATCCGTAATTTTTTCAACATATTGATAAAGACTTTGAATAATAGGACTATTCTTTGTATCATCTTTATATTGCTCGACAAGCATATCAAGATTTGAAAAATAATCAGCTAATTTAGGAGAGAGAGTCTTTTTTCGGTGAGAATTCCATTTAGTTTTTTCAGTTTTAGATAAAAATCTAGGATAATTTCTTGCTCGATAATTAAAAAAAAGTGATTCAAAACGTTTATCTGAAACCTGAAATTCCTTGCTCGCTAACTGCTCTGGTAGCGTTTTACGGATTTCTTCAAATACTCTTTTATCCTTATCTGAAAAAAAACCATCATATAACATAGCATCAACATTACCTTTATTATCAAAAGTAGTTTCTTGTTGAAAAACCTTTGATATGACTTGAGGTATGTTTTTATTAACTTTTAATTTTTCTAAATTTTCAAAGCAAGCGTTTCTATCAATGCCTAATCGAGTTGAGTTTTCTGCTAATAAAGCTTTTTCAATCGCTAAAAAAGGACATTTATTAATATGTACCAATTTAATAGGAATGGGTAAATTATCACCTAATTCGTCTTTTTTAGTATATAACCGTTGTCTAATTTCATCAGCAGATAACTCTAATAAAGGTGATAAATCCTGAGATAAATCGACAACAGCCACTGCATTTGAATTTATTGGATGCCAAACAATAGGAGCAATCAAAGACGTGTTTCCTTTTGCTGCACCAAACATACCGGAAACATGGATTAGTGGGGTATGTTGCTGAGTATCAATCAGCTCTTTTACTTTATTTTTATTACGAAGATTAAAATAATAATCAAAAAGTTTGGGTGCTTTTTGCTTTATTAGCTTTGCCATTGCTATGGTTGCGTAGACATCAGATGTTGCATCATGTGCCATTTCATGGCTTATATTATTAGCCTCAGTTAGTAATTCTAAACGAAAACTTGGCAAACCTTGTTCATTTTTTGGCCAATTAATACCTTCTGGTCGTAAAGCATAGGCGGCACGAACTAAGTCTATAATATCCCATCGTGAATTACCGTTTTTCCAACTATATTCATAAGGATCAAAAAAATTTCGGTAAAAAATATTTCTTGAAAATTCCTCATCAAAACGAATCGTGTTATAACCCACAACACATGTGTTTATCTGAGTAAATTGTTGGTTTATTCTTGATGAAAACTCAGCCTCACAAACCCCTTGAGATTGAGTAATTTGTGGAGTAATGCCTGTAATTAATGCAGATTCTGCACTCGGCAAATAATCATCACTTAATCGACAATAAAACATGTCAGGTTCACTAATGATATTAAAATCCATATCAGTACGAATACCTGCAAACTGAGAAGGTCTATCAAGTGATGGACTTAGCCCCCATGTTTCATAATCATGCCAGTATAAGGTTTGCTCTGTTTGCATTGCTTATTTCATAGAAACCAAGGCGCGTAAAACATCAGTTCTACTTACAATTCCAACTAACTTACTATTCTCAAACACAGGAAAACTTCTCACAGAAGAGTCTTGAAACTTATCAGCAAGATCAACAATACTTGAACCTGCTTCGACTGTAACTACTTGATGGTTCATAAAATCAGACACTATTCCACTCATTCCTTGATTATAAGAGGCATCCAGCACAACTTTCATACTATCTTTTTCAGAAAACATACCCACCAATTTTCCTGATGGATCTAATACTGGGGCACAAGTGATTTTATGATTTAATAATTGCTTAATCGTTGTCAGAACATCTGCATCTTGCTTTAATGTCATGATATTTTTGGTCATATAATCTGCAATTGTTATTTTTGCTAGCATAAGTTATCTCCTCATTAAATAGTAGGGTTTTTATTACTCCTTAATTACTGGAATGTCAATTTTATTTATATTTAACTCCATTATTGCTTGTTCTGCTTCTATCTTCTTTTTTTTATCACACTTTTCAACGCAAACACAACTTCCACTACTTGCACCACCACACGAACCTTTTATTGCACGTCGGCCAAAAATGACCCCAATAGCCATGATCGTTATCACAATTAACATAAATGCAAATGTTACTAAAAAATATATCATTTTCTTACCTAAGTGTGTTTAAAAAAACTGGGGTTGCCTTTTCTTTAAAACCATCCTCAGTTTTAATTATAAATAGAGCGGCGATATTTTCTTGTTCTGCCATTTTATAGCCTTCCTCCGCACCTAAAACCATTAATGCAGTAGCCAGTGCATCAGCTTTCATTGTAGTATCGCTCAATATTGTAATTGATGCCAGTTTATGTTTTATCGGCATACCAAAACGAGGGTCAATAGTATGAGAAAAGCGAACACCATCTGACTCAAAAAAATTTCTATAATCACCTGATGTAGCCAAAGATATGTCACTTAGAGGCAATACTTTTTGAATAATACCCATTTCTATTGCTGGTTTTTCTACCGCAATTCGCCAGGGCTCATTACTTATGTTTTTACCTTTTAGCCTAAGTTCCCCACCGATCTCAACCATATAATTAGATATACCTTTTGTTTCCAGTAATAAACCAACTTGATCAACAGCATAACCTTTAGCTATAGCTGATAAATCAACATATAGTTCAGGTGTTAATTTCTTTATTTTATGTGTTTTATCATCAAACAATAATTTTTTATAGCCTGTTTTTTTTAATTGCCTATCTATTTCTATTTTTTCGGGCACTACAAATGACATAGGATCAGGACCGAATCCCCACAAGTTAACTAATGGACCTATTGTGATGTCAAAAGCACCCTGTGAAAGTTTAGAAATTTCATTTGCTTGTCTAAGGACAGAATATAAATCAGTTGAAACAGTTAGCCACTCAGAGGATTGATTTGCATTGATTATTGATAGCTCAGAATCTGCCTGATAAGTGGACATTTGCCCATTTAACTTATCAAGAAGTTGTTTAACCTGAACTCTTAGTTCACTCGTCTTTATTGTACTGGGTACTAATGATGCTTTAATTGTAAAGCTTGTACCAAAAATTGCATCAGAATAATGCAAAGGATATTGCTTTGATTCTCTTTGTTGCTCACAAGCTATCAATAAAAAAACGAGGAACAGTAAAACTGATCCTCGTTTTAGACCTATTATATCCATAGTCAAAATATAAACTTGAAAAACAAAAAAGCCCTATTCACCTAATGGTGAATTGGGCTTTAAAGTATTTAACCACCAAAATCATCAAGCATGATATTATCAGGTTCTACACCATTTTCAATCAGCATATTAATAACTGAAGAGTTCATAATTGGAGGGCCACATAAATAGTATTCACAATCTTCTGGAGCTGGATGATTTTTTATGTATTCTTCGAATAATACATTATGAATAAAACCAGTATATCCATCCCAGTTATCTTCTGGTAAAGCATCTGATAATGCAACATGCCATTCAAAATTATCATTTTCTTTTGCAAGCATATCAAAATCTTCAACGTAAAACATTTCACGTTTGCTACGAGCACCATACCAAAATGTCATTTTACGTTTTGATTTCAACCTTCTTAATTGGTCAAAAATATGGGATCGCATTGGTGCCATACCGGCCCCACCACCAACGAAAATCATTTCAGCATCTGTATCTTTGGCAAAAAACTCACCATAAGGTCCTGATATAGTCGTCTTGTCACCTGGTTTCAAATTGAAAATATACGAAGACATAATGCCTGGAGGCACATTATCTGCAGCACCTGGAGGTGGGGTTGCAATCCTTACATTCAACATAATTTCTTTTTCTTCTGGGTAAGAAGCCATTGAATATGCTCGCAAAGTTGGCTCTTTTACATCAGAAACATAACGCCAAAGATTAAACTTATCCCAGTCCTCTCGGTATTCCTCTCCAACATCCATATCCTCATATTTAGAAATATGTGGAGGACATTCAATTTGAATATAGCCACCTGCTCGATAATTTATTTCTTCACCCTCAGGTAAGTCCAAAACCAACTCTTTAATAAATGTAGCTACATTATCATTTGACTTAACAGTACATTCCCATTTTTTTACGCCAAATACGCTGTCTTCAACTTCAATTTTCATATCATGTTTAACTGCAACCTGACATGAAAGACGCTCACCTTCTGCAGCTTCTCGTTTAGTAATATGAGACAACTCAGTCGGTAAAATATCGCCACCACCAGAAAACACTTTAACAGTACATTGCCCACATGTACCACCACCACCACATGCAGATGGGATAAATAAGTTATTATCTGCTAAAGCAGTTAATAACTTAGCACCAGCAGGCACATGAATAGTTTTCTCATCATTAACAACAATTTCAATGTCACCGGAAGCAACCAGCTTACTTTTTGCCCCGATAATAATAAATACTAGCGCAATCACGATTAGCGTGAATAATACTACGCCTAATAAAATTTCAAGCATTACTCATCCTTTCTACAATTGGATTCCAGAAAAAGCCATGAAGCCGAGAGACATCAGACCTGCACTAATAAATGTAATTCCAAGACCCTCAAGACCCTTAGGAATATCGCTATATTTTAATTTTTCACGAACACCCGCCATTACAGTAATAGCCAGCATCCAACCAAAACCACTACCTACACCATAAACAACACTTTGAGTAAAGTCATAGTCACGTTCAATCATGAACAGACTTCCACCCAAAATTGCACAATTTACTGTAATTAAAGGTAGGAAAACACCTAGTGCATGGAATAGTGCAGGAAAGAATTTATCTAAAATCATTTCCAGAATCTGAACTAATGCCGCAATCATTCCAATACAGCTCAGCAATACTAAAAAGCTTAAATCAACGCCTGTAATACCTAACCATGATAATGCATCTTCCTTTAGCAGAGTATGATAAACCAAATTATTCACTGGAACTGTAATAACTTGCACAACCATCACTGCAACCCCTAAACCTATTGCTGTAGAGATTTTTTTAGAAACAGCCAAGAATGTACACATTCCCAAAAAGAATGCTAAGGCTAAATTTTCTACAAAAACCGCTTTAATAAATAAACTTACATATTCATTCATTAGTGATGCCCTCCTTCACCATGAGAAATATCCATAATTTTAAAATCAGGTTCTTCTAATTGCTCTGGTTTCCATTGTCGAAATACCCAAATAAGAAGACCTATAATAAAGAATGCACTGGGTGGTAACAACATTAGGCCATTTGGATCATACCAACCACCATCTTTTGTTAATGGAAATATTTCAATTCCCAATAGTTTACCTGAACCAAACAACTCTCTAAAGAATGCAACAATGATTAAGATCAAACTATACCCAGCACCATTACCAAGACCGTCTATAAAACTGGCCATTGGTGGATTTTTCATTGCATAGGCTTCTGCGCGCCCCATAACAATACAGTTAGTGATAATTAACCCAACAAAAACTGATAACTGTTTACTTATATCATAAACAAACGCTTTTAGAACTTGATCTACTACAATAACTAATGAAGCAATAATGGTCATTTGTACAATAATACGAATACTACCTGGAATATGGTTTCTTATCGTACTAATAGCAGCACTTGAACATGCTGTTACCGCTGTTAAAGCAACAGCCATAATTAGTGATGTTGACATTTGAGATGTTACTGCTAATGCCGAACAAATTCCTAAAACCTGTAGAGTAATTGGATTATTATTGACTAATGGATCAGTCAATATTTTTTTAGTATCTATCTCTTTTGTATCTACAACTGCACTCATAATCAGCCCTCCCCTTCGATTCTAACTTTATCAAGATAAGCAGAAAAACCTTGTTCACTCATCCAGTAGTTAACTAGATTGGAAACACCTAAACTGGTTAAGGTTGCTCCAGCCAGTCCATCTACATCGTATTCAGAGCCAGGTTTCGTTGTATCAACTACACCTTTAATTAGACCTAATTGAACTTCACCAGATTCAGAATAGACCTTTTTACCTTTCCACAAAGCACGCCAGTTTGGATTTACTACTTCACCACCTAACCCCGGTGTTTCAGCCTGGTCATAAAAGTTAATACTTTTAACTGTTTGACCATCCGCTTCTAAAGCTAAGAATCCGTACATTGTTGACCATAAACCATAACCATGCATTGGTAGAATGATTGACTTAATCACATCATCATTTTTAACTAAATATATTTTAGCTATTTTTGCTTTGCGTTTTATACTGGCAATATCATCAGCTTTTTCAAGAACAATATTTTGAGCAGGGTCTTTTGCAGCTTTACGTTGATCGTAAGAAGCTATATCCATATCCTCAATGTATTCACCTGTTTCAATATCAACTAGTTTTTCTTCTATTTGATCAGAAAATGCCTGATTTATATCAGTATCTTCATCTAATAAGCCAGCAACTTCAAGAATATTCTTCTTCATATCCAGTGCTTTATTTTCAATCTGTAGTGGCCTTAAAGCAACCGCTGCAAATGAAACCAAAATAGCACAGACAAAACAAAGAGCTAAAGCAACAGCAATTGTTTTTTCTAAACTATCATTACTTAATGCTAAAACCTTTTCTTTATAAGCATCAAATTTCTGATAATACTCAGACTTATCTAAACGTTCTTTTAAACTTCCGTTAGACATGACGTTTCATCCTTCTCTTAATATTTGCCTGAACGACAAAATAATCAATAACAGGGGCAAACATATTGGCGAATAAAATCGACAACATCATTCCTTCTGGGAAAGCTGGATTTACCACTCGAACCAAAACAACCATTACACCAATTAATACGCCAAAAATCCAACGACCTGTATCAGTCATCGACGCACCCACTGGGTCTGTTGCCATATAAACCATACCGAAAGCAAAACCACCAACAGTTAGATGCCAGTAGAATGGAAATGCAAACATGGGATTAGTATCGCTACCAATAATATTAAACATAACAGACGTTGCAATCATTCCCATTACTACACCCCCCATAATTCGATATGAAGCTATACGTGTATAAAGTAGGAATGCTGCACCAATAAAAATGGCTAGAGTAGATGTTTCACCAATTGAACCAGGAATAAAACCTAAAAATGATTGAAACCAACCATAACCAGCAGCATGTACAGCATCTAAGCCACCTGAAGCAGCAAGACCTAACGGTGTAGCCATGGTATATCCATCAACACCAACCCAAGCCATATCACCTGAAATAGCAGCTGGATAAGCGAAGAATAAAAATGCACGTCCTGTTAAAGCAGGGTTCAAGAAGTTTTTTCCTGTCCCGCCAAAGACTTCTTTACCAATAACTATTCCGAAAGAAATACCTAACCCAACCTGCCATAAAGGAATATCAGGCGGTAAAATTAAAGTATAGAGCATTGATGAAACAAGAAAACCTTCATTTACCTCATGCCCTCTTACCGTTGCAAATAATACTTCCCATATACCACCCACTGCTAGAGTAACTATATATATAGGTAAGAAAAATAATGCTCCATGAACCATATTTGAAATTGGGTTCATTGGATTATATCCAAACAGTGACATAGGGATACTACGCCAACTATTGACTTCACTTAACCCCATTGCTTGCACTGCCAAATTGGCTTGGTAGCCCGTATTGTACATGGCCATTAAAATGCAGAAAAATGTTGCGATTACAACAAAAGTCATCGTGCGTTTTAAATCATTACCATCACGAACATGTGTAGTTCCGCTTGTTACGTCAGAGGGTGTATAGATAAAAGTATCTACCATTTCATAAAGACCATAGTACTTTTCTAATTTACCACCTTTCGTAAAATGCGGCTCTACGCTATCTAAAATATCTCTAGCCGACATTATCCTTCCTTCTCAATTTTAGTTAGATTCGCTCTTAATACAGGAGCAAAATCATGCTTACCTGGATCAACGAACGTAAATAAGGAAACATCTTCCTCAATTAATTCAAGTCCACCTAATAACTGAGCCTGATCTGTATCTCCAATGACCAACGCTTTTAATAAAGGTGTAGACAAAATATCAAGTGGCATTACCGACTCATAAACACCAACAGGAACTATAGCTCTATTACTGCCATTTTTATCCGTTGTTAATGGAAATAAGCGATTGTCTTTTCTATCTTTACTTGAAGTATAAACATTCATTGCAGAGTATTTATCTTTTCCTGCAACTATCCACCCAAATAGCTCACGATCTCTACCTTCTTTAAGCACAGAGACTTGATTACTATAACATCCCAAGTATGCCATTCCACCTACAGCTTCATGTCCAAATAAAACTGAGCCGGAAATAACTCTATTTTCAACTTGTTCTAATTCCCCAGAAACTAAATCATCAGTGTTTGCACCCACCCGTGTCCGCAGCAACCTAGGCTTTTTAACAGTAGGTCCGGCCAAAGAAATAATTCTTTCAAAATTTATCTTACCTGTTGCGAATAAAGCGCCAATAGCTATTACAGCCTGGTAATCAATATGCCAGACATTTTTTTCCGCATTAACAGAGTTAATAAAGTGAATGTGTGTACTAGGTAGACCAGCAGGATGCGGCCCTGAAAACTCAGCTGTTTCTACTTCCTCTACAGAAGCGATATCTACTCCAGTTTCTTTACATAGATAAGTATTGCCTTCTGTTAATTTAGCAATAATAGTTAATCCGTTAGTAAAGTGTGTTTCCCTGTCTTTGATTATTATTTCAGGTTTAGCAGCTAGTGGTCTTGTATCAATTGCTGTAATAAAAATAGAACTTGGTGAGCTATCAACTGTTGGTATTTTGCCATAAGGCCGTGTTAAAAATGACGTCCATAAACCTGAAGCCAGCAAATTTTCTTTAATCTGTTTTATAGTGATAGTGGCTAAGTCTTTTTTAGAGTACTTGCTAAATGATTCTTGACTTGTACCTCTCAGCTCAATAACGACAGATTGTAAAACACGTTTCTCTCCTCGATTAATTTCCTTTATCTTACCTGCACCAGGTGCAGTAAAATTAACCCCAGGATTTTGCTTATCAGTAAAAAGAACCTGACCTAGCGTGACAGTGTCGCCAACAGCAACCATCATTTTAGGCTTTAGCCCTATATAATCCTTTCCCAAAATGGCAACAGACTTAACTTTGTTACCATCTTCAATGACTTGTTTAGGTTTTCCCGTGATGGGAAGATCCAAACCTTCTTTTATAGTAAATTGCATAGTGAAATTAGCCTATTCTCCAGACAAATTGCGGCAAAAAAACTCCTTGAAAAACAAAGAATCTATTTAAGATATTAAAACTTTACCATTACATCATAAATTACTCTTTTTCTCAATGTGCTTATTGATTAATATTCCACATTACAATGCAAATATAAATTTATACTTCGTGCATCAAAAATACACGAAGTACAATTACATTATTTATTAAACGTGATCCCTGATGCAATGGGTAAGACTGGCATTTCTTGTTTAGGAAATTCACCCGTTAACGCTTCTAGGAAAGCAACTATGTCAGAAATTTCATCTTTTGATAGTTTCTTATCCAATTGTATTTTTGCCATTAAGCTCACTGCTTTATCTAAACTTTTAACTGATCCATTATGGAAATAAGGTGCTGTTAAAGCAACATTTCTTAAAGTAGGTACTTTCCATAAATGTTCGTCTTCTTTTTTACCCGTAACTTCTGCAAGACCTTTATCTTTTTTGAAATCATATTGCGCTTCTAAATAACCATTATAATTAATAGGAAATTTTTGAAACATGCCCGGGCCATTAAATGCGGGCCCACTATGGCAACCAACACAGCCTGTTTCAACAGCCAGGTTCATACCTCGAACTTGTTGTTCAGTTAAAGCGGATTTATTTCCCTTAACATATTTATCATAAGGGCTATTGGGAGTAATTAATGTTCTTTCATAAGCCGCGATCGCTTTGGTTGCATTATCTTTAGAAATTGATTCTGTACCAAAAGCCTTTTTAAAAGCTTTTTGATAGCCTTCAATTTTTTCTAATCGATCAACAACATCATCCCAGCTTTTCATTCCCATCTCAATTGGATTAGTAACTGGCCCAGCCGCTTGCTCTTCTAAACTTGCCGCACGCCCATCCCAAAATTGAACTTCATTAAAAGCAGAATTCCATACAGTAGGTGCACTTCGCCCACCCACTTGACCTTCCACACCGACTGAGCCGGCACGATTATCTTCACCACCTAACATTGTATTATGACAAGAAGCACACGAAACGGTACCCGAAGATGATAACCGCGGATCATGATAAAGCATTTTTCCTAATTCAACTTTCTCTGGTGTAGTCGGGTTATTTGCCGGCGCAGGTGCTGTTGTTGGTAGTGCTTGAGCAAATACAAGTGAAACAGAACCAGCAAGAGAAAAAGCTACTACCATAGAACTAATTTTAAACATACTAACCTCCAATAATTATAATTATTAACAATCTACCATTAAGAATTGTAAGGCATGACACCTCATTGGTAAATCTTTTATGCTAAACGACTTGAGTTTTCGCGACAGTCCAGATACACCAAACACCCTTTATTCTAAATTAATCTTCGCGTTTAAAAATCAACGAGGTATTAATTCCACCAAAAGCAAAATTATTACTCATCGTATATTGACCGTTTATTTCACGAGTATCATCTTGAATATAATCCAGGTCAGCGCATTGTGGATCAATATTATCTAAGTTTACAGTTGGATGAAACCAGTTTTCATTCATCATGTTTACACAAGTCCATGCCTCAATGACCCCACACGCACCTAAAGTATGCCCCGTATAACTCTTCATGGAACTGATAGGTGTTCTTTTTCCAAAAACCATTTCTGTTGCTTGACTTTCAGCTATATCACCTTTATCGGTAGCTGTTCCATGCGCACTTATATAAGCAATCTCTGACACATCTACCCCCGCATCCTGCAGAGAAAGCCTCATTGCCAATTGCATGCTTTCTTTATCAGGTTGCGTCACATGAACACCTCCTGAATTTGTACCGAAACCCACAATTTCAGCATAAATATGGGCATTACGCTCTAAGGCTCTGCTTCTTTCTTCTAAAATAAACGTTCCACTCCCTTCCCCTATCACCAACCCATCTCTATCCCGATCAAACGGGCGCGGAGTTTTTTCTGGCTCATCATTTCTAGTGCTCGCAGCGAATAAGGTATCAAACACAGCCGCTTGCGATGGAGAGAGCTCATCACTTCCACCAGCGACCATGACTGATTGTATACCATACTTAATCGCCTCATAAGCATAGCCAATACCTTGGCTTCCAGATGTACAAGCACTGGATGTTGGAATAATCCTTCCATTAATGCCGAAATGAAGTCCTATATTTACTGGACAGGTATGTCCCATCATACGAATATAGGATGTTGCATTTAAGCTCCCTCTATCCTTACTTAACAACATACTCGTAAAATCAACTAAACCATCAAAGCTACCAGAGGAACTCCCATAAGCCACACCTGTTTGACCACTTTTTAAACAAGGGTCATTTAACAAACCAGCATCGATTAATGCCAGCTCAGTAGCATATGTACCCAACATAGCAACCCTTCCCATCCCTCGAATCTGCTTACGCGAATAATGTTTTGGGCGGCTAAAATCAACTGGCGCAGCCACTTGATTGTTTAGTCCGTTATAGCTAGCCCATTCCTCCATTCTTTTAATACCAGAGTTTTGAGCTTTTAAATTTGTTGCAACAGTTTTCCAATCATTCCCTATTGGTGTTAATGCTGCCATACCTGTGATAACCACACGGTTCATTAACACAGCCCTCCGTTAACCGAGATTACTTGACGAGTAATATAAGCGGCATCATCAGACAATAAAAATGCAACAGTTGCCGCAACTTCTCTAGCTTGACCTACGCGCCTAAGTGGAATCATTTTTTTTATTTCATCCAGTGGTAATTGGTTTAACATCTCGGTATCAATTAAACCAGGAGCAACACAATTTACTGTAATTTTACGCTTTGCCAACTCCAATGCCAGTGCTTTAGTTGCACCAATAATCCCTGCTTTAGCCGCACTGTAATTAACTTGCCCCCGATTACCCATTATTCCAGAAACTGAAGAAAGAGTAACAATTCTTCCTGGTTTTCGTGTTCTTATCATCGGCATAATGATAGGGTTCAATAGATTATAAAAACCATCCAGGTTAGTGCGTAATACCGTATCCCATTCTTCACCTGTTATAGCAGGAAAGGCATTGTCAGCAGTAACTCCAGCATTACAGACCACTCCATAATAAGCACCATTTTCCTCAACATCTTGCCTGAGAATCTCTACACATTGCTGCCTATCTGATAAATCAAATTGGAGTACTCGGCTTTCCCTACCCATTTCAATTATTTCTTCTGCCACCTCATTGGCTTCCTCACGCTTACTTCGGCAATGAACAACAACATCATAGCCTTTTTTCCCAAGATACAATGCTATTGCTTTTCCTATCCCTCTACTTGAACCGGTTACTAATACAGTTTGATTCATTATTATTTAAATCACTAATTTTCTATTTTGGATTATAAGTCATCAATTAATTGCATGATTTTTCTCACCTGGCAAATAAACATTTAATTTAGCTGAAATATCAATACCTTCCCCAACGACCTGACAAAAAAACACACATAAACCTTGATCTCCCATCACACGTTCAACTGAAATTGTTAATATAGTTCCAACTTTAAAAGTGGCTATATTACAATTGTATCGACGTGTGCCGACTAAAAAACCTACATTTATCGGTTTCCCAGCCAGATAACACATCATTCCTCCATGAGCAGCAACAGTTTGTGCCATATATTCAATCCCTAACCAAGCAGGTATTGTTTGTTCATTGCCAAATAACCCATCATTTCTTACCGTTGTTTTTACAACCATTGATTGTTGATCGTACGACAGCACTTTATCCAATAAAACCATAATTCCCGCATGAGGCATGATCATTTCTATATCTATCACGTGCGTTCCACAACAAGAGAAACATTATTTCCTCCAAAGGCAAAGGAATTACTCTGACAACTATTGATTTTTCGACCTAATTTTTGTCCCTCCTTTACAAAATACAAAGGAGGTAAAGTATCATCTAAAATATCCTCATTTATATTGGGGACTAGCAACCCTTCCTCATTAGTATCTGATAATAACATCCAACAAAGTCCTAATTCCAGTGCAGCAGCAGCACCTAATGCATGTCCTGTCATTCCCTTAGTGGAACTTACAGCAACCTTATGTCCAAATACTTTATTTACGGCATGACTTTCCATTGCATCATTAAGAGGTGTTGCTGTTCCATGTAAATTAATATAATCAATTTCTTCCACAGCTTTGTTGGCCTCAGCCAAGGCCATTAGCATGGCAGAAATGACTGCACTACCTTTGGGGTCAGGAGCAGAAAAATGATAAGCATCACTACTAGCCCCAATCCCTTGCATTTTTACAGGCCCTTCGTCTTTACTCATTACAAATAATGCAACTGCCTCTGATAAATTAATTCCATCACGATGTTTTCCAAAAGGCTTGCTTAATCCGTCAGAAACCGAGGCTAAAGCATCAAACCCATGGACTGTAAAACGGCATAATGTATCTGCGCCACCAACGATGACAGCATCACAAAACCCTAAATTAATTAGCCTACGCGCAGAAGCAAAGGCCTTTCCACTTGAAGAGCATGCTGTAGAGACTGCGTAAGCAGGACCTTTTAGATTCAAAATATGAGCTAAAAAATCAGCACCAGCCCCCAGCTGTTGCTGTTTATAATGAAACAGGTCAGGTTTAACATTATGCTTAGCGACAGAGGTCAACGCTAATTCAGTATTACGCACTCCAGAAGTACTTGTACCTAACACTACCCCAATTCTATCTAGTCCATAGCGTTTAATCATTAAATCAACAGTGCTTTGAATCTGGCTTAATGCAGCCAATAATAACTGATTATTTTTGCAATTATAAACACTATATTTACTCTCTATCTCAGGCAAATCAGTTTGTATTTCTCCTACAAAAACAGGCTGTGAACTATACTTTTCACTCAAAAATAGCCCAGAACGATCACCTTTTTGCACTCGACAAAAAATCTCCTCACGGTTTGCCCCCACTGCAGACAGCATAGCTAAGTCATTCAAATACAAGGTCATCTAAAACATCACTCTCGACATAATTCTGCTAATGTTTTTAACCGAGGTGCCGAGTTTTTTACATAAGGGTTCTTTTCATCCCATACATAACCAGCTAAAACAGAACAAATCATTTGTTTAATATTTGACTGCTGTTGATTATAAAATACAATATCTTGTAAATCACCATTATACCAAGCATCAACAAAGGCTCTAAATGTCTTTACGCCTTTGTTTAAGGGCTCCACAAATTCTTTTTGCCAATCAACCTGTTGTTGATTTAACTGCTTATCCAGCACTTCAGCAGCTAAACTTGCAGACTTCATTGCAATAGTGACACCTGAAGAAAAAATAGGATCTAGAAATTCTCCTGCATTACCTAATAAGGCATAGCCTTCACCATAAAGTGAAGTAACATTTGCACTATACCCCTTTAGACTCATTATTCTAGTATCAAACTTGGCATTCCTTATTAAATTGGCTAATCCAGGCTCTTGAGAAATCAATGATTGAAAAACCTGCTGTTGATCTTCCGCGATTGATTGGAGAAAATCAGGCTCTGCAACAACACCTAAACTACAACGGCCATTATCAAAAGGAATCAACCAGTACCAGACGTCTTTGTAGTCAGGATGAACAATAATACAACCTCTACTACGATCATATTCTGAAAGGTCAATTCGATCTTCAATATGTGTAAAAAGAGATTGTCGACAAGGAAAGTCAGAAGCTTTTTCCAGATTTAATAAACGAGGTAAAACCCTACCAAAGCCACTAGCATCAAGGACAAAAGAAGCTTCATTTTGGTATGCCGAGCCATCGGCTTGTTTAATAGTCAATAATGGTTTTTTAGCTGAAAAATCAGCAGATATCACTTCTTCTTGCCAACGAATTTCTACTCCCATTCTTTGCGCTTCATTGGCTAGTAGAGAATCAAATTTATCTCGCTGCACTTGAAAGGTTGTATCAAAACCCAAGGAAAATTTATCAGAAAAACAAAATTCAGACTGCTTTCCCTGATAAATAAAAGCAGCTCCCGCTTTTAATTGAAACCCTGCTTTATTTACAGCGTCAAGCATCCCAGCTTGTTCAATGTATTCCATACACTGGGGCAATAAACTCTCTCCAATACTAAAACGAGGAAAAACATCTCTTTCAACAATAGTCACTTGATGCCCTTTGTTTTGTAATAAAGCAGCTGCAATACACCCTGCAGGCCCCGCACCAATCACAATGACATTGTTATCCTTCATTACTCATCCAACCCTTTCTCTCTTTTTAATATCATTAAACAAAATTCCAACTATTATTTTTTAGGCGCCTGGCAATAAACAATCTCCCCATATTTTATTTATCTTTGGTATTACATCGTAGTTGACATAGGAAACCATGCAACCTAAGACGGACAAAAGAAGATAAGTTATTGATTATGCCTTGCCTCGACTATATTTACGGCACTATTTCAATTGGGGTTCCCTCTTTTATAAGATACCAAATTTCATCCATTTCAAAATTGGTTACGGCTATACACCCTTTCGTCCAGTTAAATCTTTGACTGACCCATGACATTGAAGAAAACCCATTTTTTTGACCATGAATCATAATCGACCCTCCTGCGTTAACACCTCTGGCTTTTGCGCTTGAGATGTCGTCTTGATTAGGGTAGGAAATATGTATCGATTTATAAAAAGCACTCTCTTTTTTCTTATAGTCTAAAATATAGCGTCCTTCTGGTGTTCTTTTATCACCTTCTTGCAATTTATGTCCTTTTGGGTTTTCTCCAAAAACAACATTATATTCCCTTATTTTTAGTCCTCCCGAAAGTAGATACATCTTCTTTTCTGACTTATTTACGATAACATAATCAACTTCTTCACTAGTTGCAATACAAATATTCGAAAATAAAAAAGCAATTAAAAGTACTGTATATTTCATTTTTATTCAAAATCTTTTAAATAATCAACTTAATGTGAATTTTGTTTATCCCTATTCTAATTATATATTTCAGTCCGGGTTTTCTCTACTCATAAATTTAAAAAATGAATGCGAATTATATGAAAAATGAGAGGACACCCTTACAAAAAAACACACTAGAAGATATAAGTTAATTATTCTCGTTCTTAACTAAACTCACCTATTTTCCAAGGCAATACTATATCTGCCACACAATCCAATCTAAACATTAATCAACTCTTTTGATCTTCCCACTCTGAGTATGCACAATCTTAGCAACCTGATTCAACTGTTGAGGAACTTTATAATAAGATAATTGATGGCGACAAAACTTTAATACATTTTCAACATCTAACTCGATATTTTCTTTAATTCTAACGTTAGCACAAACAATTTCACCCATTAGTGAATGGTTATGCCCAAAAACATGTGCTTCTAAAATATCTTCATGACTATTCAAAACAACTTCAACTTCTTCTGGAAAAACTTTATTCCCTGATACATTAATCATGGTCTTTTCGCGCCCGCATATAGTGACAAGACCATCCTTTTCAAACTTCGCTAGATCACCAGTCATAAACCAGCCATCAACCATCACTTGTTCTGCAGTTTGCCAAGGTTTTAAATAAGCGTCAAACATGCCTGCACCCGTTATTGCAAGATGACCTATTTCACCTTCTACTACTACTTGTTGTTTGTTATCATTATAAATAGAGACTAAAAAACCAGGAACAGGATACCCTACACTTTCTGTTTCTATCTTTTCGGATAAATTATCCATTAATGGCAAGCCGGCTTCAATAATTCCATAAGCCTGAGTGACTGGAAGGTTAAATCTATCTTTAAAAGCATTCGCAATATTAATTGGAATTCCTGACGAAGTAGAAATTGCAATTTTAAGTGACTGCATAGTTTTTCCTGAAGAATCAGCAGCTAACAAACGGAAATGCATAGGTGAAGCATACAAAAAACTAGCGTTATAATTATTAGCATCATTAATAATTGTTTGTGCAAGCAAATCTTTACAAAGAATAATCTTGGCACCAGAACGAATATAAACCAAAATAGTCACTAAAAAATGAAAAGCCATAGACAGTACCCACAACACCACATCATTAGATGTCAATTGTAATGCAGCTTGTGCTATTTCTACCCGTTTAGCTATGCTTTTATGTGTTAAAACAACTCCTTTACTTGACCCCGTTGTGCCTGAAGTATAGCGAATAAAAGCTGCATCATTTAATGGAGTAATAGAGCTTTCAAACGAAATACCTGTCCAGGCTAGCCGTAAAGTATGTTGAAAAACATCTATTGTTACTGCCTCTCCTTCAACTGGGTTTAACCCTGATTGGTCATCCAGTACCGCATGTAACTGCGTGTCTGATAATATATGCTCAATCTCAGATTGTTTCAATTGATGGGAAAGCGGAAAAACGGTTGCTCCACAAGCAAAGCCTGCAAACATTGCAACGATAAAAGCACTACTATTCCTCCCCATAACAGCAAGCCCCATACCTTGAGTCAAACCATTTTCTAATAATTTATTTTTTAGTAACTCGGCTTGTTGAAATAATTGCTGATAACTTAACTCTTCTTCACCATCAATAACGCCAATATGTTCGGGCCATCTTTGAGCTGCATCGCTTAGTAATCGATAAGTAGAATCCATTATGCTGCCTCTGCAAAAACCTGTTTAGTTCTAATTTTCTCTAATGCTATTTTCCAGTCACCCTCTCGTACAAATTCTGCAGCCAAGCCTCCTGCTGCATACCCTGTACCCAAACATGTTCCAATAACTCTTGCAGAAGCAATTGCCCGCTCTGTGGCTGAAATTGTCCTACCCCCAAAAAAAAGATTTTTTAAATGCTTTGAAACCAAAGCACCGGCAGGAATCAGATAATAATCATTGACCTTAAAATAACTCATCTCAGGTTTACGTCCCTTTCCCCAATATTCAATAGGCCAAGCACCAATTGCTACACCATCATCTGGTTTAGTACAAGATAAGACATGTTCCTCTTCTAGTAGAGATATTCCTTCATGCCTTGGTCCTGTGCGTATACCCACTTGTGTCGCCATTGAACTAATACTCAGCTTTTTTAATAAAGGATCTAATTTAGAGAGGAATTTGATTATTTTCATGCTAAGTGATCGCATTTCTAATTCATATTCAGACAATCTAACCTTATCTGCCATAAAACATTCTTCCATACCTAGTTTTAACAATCCTGACTCATTATTTACTGTTCCAGGTACAATAGACAATCGTTCACATTTCGAATCTAAATCGCCTTGCTCAATTCCATATTTAATCCACCGAATTAAATTTAAAGAAAGTACCGATGGCTCCATTATTGGCAAACCAATAACCCTAAAAACAAATGCTCCAGATTGATACTGTGGTTGTTTAATCATATCAAGATCAGCCAACATGGCAACTTGTGCATTTCCACTACAATCAACCACCGCCTTAGCTTTTATACTAAATACACTATCTATTGCATTTAGCATTAATTCATCGACTCGTCCTTCTTTGATTTTTAATCCGACCAATGATGCATGTAAAATCAACTGAACATCAGTTTTATTTAGTTCGAGTGCTGCTTGTTGGTGCAACACATTGGGTTGATAAGGAATAAAATGTAAACCTTTGGCAAAAGATGCAGGGTGAGTATGACTATTAATCATTACCGCCTTAGAAAATTTCCGTGCAAACCCTTGAACCGCAAACTTGGGTGTTTGTATATTTTCTTCACTTCGATAATACAACCCACAAATAGTCCCCACCATAGCACTTGTTGCTAACCCTCCCGTAAAACCGTACTTTTCTACTACAATCACTTTCAAACCAGGTTCAGCCGCAGCAACCGCCGCTGCAATTCCAGCGGCCCCTGCACCAATCACAGCAATATCGCAACATATTAAATTACTCATTATTCACAGTGCCTAACAAAACTGAACGCAAGTGTTTAAATAATTGATCCACTTCTTTATCACCGATTACTTGCTCCATATATCCCAAAGTTATTTGTAAAGATCCGCGAAACCGGCTAAATACAAAAGTTAATCCAGGAGGGTACATGGTTGGAGGATAATGAATAGCACTTTCTACAGATCGGTCAAACAACTGATCATATCTCTGTAATGAATCCCCTGTGTCTGAATAAAAAAAACTGGCCATGAGTCCTTTTGTTGGACTTTTTAGCATCAAGCGATAAAAAAAACCCGGAATATGCCGTAAAAAATCCATCATTATCAGATAGTGTTTTGGACTATCGGTGCGCATCAAGGTTTTCATTTGGCTTATTAATTCAGTAGTACAACCCTGAACATCAGATAAAACTTTTTGAGGTATACGGTAAAAAAGAAAAGTAACCTGATTCCCGATAATTGGCTTATCTACGCCCCGTTTTCGTCGATCTAAAGGAATAGGGACTAGCACATCACCTTCAACAGGCCCGCGTAATTGTTGAATATGTGCAACAGAACATGTTGTTGCAGCTAAATAAAAAGCACTCAGTAAAAAACTGGCTCCTTGATTCCGCGCAGTTTCATTAATTTTTAAGGTTTGTTGTTCTGTAAAAGATATAACGCGATAGTTTAAACTCGCTATATTTTGTTTAACAGCAGGTTTTTTATATAAACTAAAAAGGGGAAGCTGAGATGTTTCATGAAGGAATGTTTTCATTTCCTGAGCAATATTGGCACGAAGACCTAAGGGTAACTTAGTTTGTTCTTCAGCTAATAATTCAGCAAAATCAATTGACTGATTCATTCCCAAAGCACGGATAAAAGACTCACCTCCATGTGCATCCATCAACACATGATGCCAAGTAAAGACTAAGATAGATCTTGCACCTGATACTTGAATTAAATCAACTTTAAAAGGAGACTGGCTTTCAATCCTTATTGTTGTTGCTAACAAGTTCTCCACTACAGCCTCATCTTTCTCATTCTGAAACTGTTTAATCTCGGGAAGCGCTAGGGTTTTATCAAACACCCATTTAACCAGCGAAAATGGAAGGCCTTTTTTAATTCGTAAACGAGTAATCCATTGATAAGCAGGATTATTGGATAAATATAATTCTAATTCGCTTAGCTTTATGCTGTGTTTTAATGAAACGACAAAGGTACAAACATTATTTCTTCTACTGGTTTGTAACATAATACGGTCCAGTTGTAAGAGAAAATAGTCAGCCCCATTAAGTTCAAAAAAACCTGGAAATTTCTTATCCTGCTTAACCATCCGCTTGTTTTAACAACGTTGCACAATATGTACTTATGCTACCAATACTGGCAATGTTTTCTGGCGTTAACGATTCAGCGGGTAACACTAAACCGAAAGATCGTTCGATAAACAGAATCATTTCCATTAATGAAAAGGAGTCTATTCCAATTTTCACTAATTCTGTTTCCATATTAACATCAACATCTCCCGCTAAAATATTTTCATTTAAATAAGAACATAATCGTGTTGCAATGTCTTCAACACTGTACTCCGTCTTATCCGTCATAGACACTCTCTAAAAATTATATTTAAAGATGTATTTTATACAGCTTATTCAAAGCAATCAAATTGCTTACCACCTTATAATTAACTTGATTTTTTTTGATTTAATAAAAAAAATAGAATGCAAGGGGAATAATACTAGTGTATGTTTTTCGTTGAGCTATAAATTATTCAATCTAATGAGCCTGAAGCAACATGAAATGCATCCGCATAAATATCAGCTAAAGAAACACCATTCAAATAGGCTTGCCGCTTGCTATTATTTACCATATCGGGATGGCCACATAAAAAAACTCGCCAGCCTTTAAGGTCTGATAAGGTTTTAAAGGCTAAATCATTGGCTCGCCCCGCCAACATTGAGCTTGCAGGTTCACCTTGAGAGACGCAGGGAGAATAATGAAAATTTTCATGAGTGTCAGCTAACTGTTGCATTTCTTCAACCCAATACAAACCATTAATATCACGACTCCCATGATAAAGGTGTATCTCTCCTTGATGACCTTGATGTAACGCTTCACTAATAATACCTGCCAAAGGAGCAAGACCACTCCCAGTACCAATCAACAATAAGGGCTGTTCTGATTTACCAGACTGGTAATAACACAGACCTTGTGGCTCAGATACAGACAGACGATCACCTAATTTTAATTCTTCATGTGCCCATTCAGTAAATCGTCCACCAGCTAAACGACGAATATGAAAACTAAGTTGCTTTCTGTTAATACTATTATTAGCTATAGAATAGCTACGAACTAAACCATCGTCACGCTGTAAATTAACAAACTGTCCTGCGTAATATTCAAATGGGTTATCTATATCTAACGTTAATAATATTGTTTCTGCATTAAGGTTCTGCTTAACACTCACAGTCCCATATGTAACAAAGTCAGTATGATCACGATAGCCAATACGCATTGCTTGTTGAGGGTAACACCGACAAGCTAAAAAATAACTTTGTTCTTTTAACTTGTCAGTTAAACCGTGCTGCGATTCACTTGGCGGAGGGGAGTCTAAACTTCGCATCATGCAACTTTGACAAACGCCTTGCTGACACCCATAACTGATATTAACATTTTCACGTAGTAAGGCATTCAGTAAAGTCTCATCCGTTTTACATGAAATTAGTTGCTCACCTAATTGTATTCTATGCTCCGCCATCATACTTTCCTGGTTATTAACGACCTAACACATCATTACGTGTACTTTCTGCAATTACACCCACCTGATCAATCAAATCCTGAGGAACATCAAGCTCTTTTAATGTGTCAGCTAAATGTCCGGCTACAGCATCAAAATGACTATCATCTAAGCCCATTTTTACAAATTTAGCGTGAGCTTGGCGCATATCAGTCCCATTATAATTATTGGGCCCACCAAACGCCATGGTTAAAAAAGCTTTTTGTTTACCTGCTTGTTCTTCCATATTAGTGTTATCAAAGAACCGATTGATTGTAGTATCAGCTAGGACTTTACGATAAAAAATATCGACTGCCGCATCTACTGCTGCTTCACCACCTAATTGATCAAATAATGATTCACTCATAAACTTACCTATAAAATATATTAAAAGATATGCAAAATTGCTTAGTAAGTATAAAATTGATATAAATCTTATGCAACATAAATATTATAAAAGATATTAAACAACATACCTTCGGTCATAATTCAACATAACTTACTTAGGCAACTGAAAATCAATAATCCACCGTTTTGCGTAGAATTTTTGTTCGCCTTAGATTTTGTTGCGAAGGACGCATACCAGACTATGTAACCACAACAACAAAATCTAAGACGGAGAAAAAAGCAAGGAGGGTTATTTATTTCTAGTTGCCTTACTAACTTTAGTTGTTAGTGACTATAGGAACAAGGATTTAATAACATGCAAAATCAACCAACCCCACGTCAAGAACAAATTCTAGCTCTATTACTTGCCACTAAAACCGGCTTATGTATTGACGAAATTGCAGAACAGCAGGAAATTTCACGGAATGCAGTAAAGCAACACATGATAACGCTGGAGAAAAACCTGTTAATTAAAACAGCACATCTAAAATTCACTAAAGGCCGACCTGCACGTAATTATATTTTAACTGAACAAGGCATTAATCATTTTAGTAAACAGTATTCGTGGTTTTGTAACTTAGTATTATCTGAACTCAAAGAAGAAATGGGGGCAGATGGGTTTGCAGATTTTATGAAACGCTTAGGCCGCAAAATTGCCCATTCTTTAGCTTCCCAATTTACGGGAAAAAATGCTAAACAAAAAGCTGAAATATTAACAACCATTATGCAAAATTTAGGCTATCAAGTGACTATTGAAAAAACAGAAAATAGCGCAACAATCACTGCTATTAACTGTGTTTTTCATGACCTTGCTCAAGAACATTCAGAGTTATGTGAATTTGACCGAGAACTTATCGGCACCTTACTAGATAACCCTATAGAACAAACAGAATGTATGGCGAAAAAAGGCTGTGCTTGCCGTTTTAAAACAGAATTTTAATATTGAGGAAATACAATATAAATACCAGTATTACTTGTCTGTCTTCTCGGTAGTTTTATTTCTATAATAGCTTCTATATTATTATACTTACGAGCTTCCTGCCTTAACCTAGACACACCCATGTATTATTAAAGACAGACAAAATCATGCAAATACTGTAAGCAGTATCAACTTGCTATAACCTTCTTCGAAAGCACATGGTGGAAAAGTAGGAGCCCCCTTTTTCAAAGTTCGTTATGAATACTGAAAAAAAATCAAAAGCAGGTTCCTGATGTTTGCACAATTGATGAGGAAAAGGAAGCTCGGACGACTGTCTCACACCATTAAAAAATCGAAGAGAGAAGACCTGTGCAAGTAACTCAGATATTTATCAGCGTACAATTTTCTTTGTTAACTTTTTTTCAAAACTTCCAGAATTGCTCAAATACATCCTGCTCCTTGTTTGTATAATTTTCGCAGGATGCATGTTTTTCTGCAATAGAATGATATGTCCCCCCATCCGGGTTTATTCGTTGACCGCACAGATCAAATTCAACAAGAGGGTATTTCTCTAGCTTTTTGATTTGAGTGCTATTAAAAGTCGTTTTAAAAGATTGAAGTAATTTGAATCGAATTTGAAAAGTTTCAACACCGATTTTTTGGTGACCGAGTGATCTAATTCTGAGTAGCGTTATTTGTTCTGAAATCGTGGGAAGTATTGTACCTCCTCTTCCACCACCTTCAGCATGGGATCTTGAGGAAACTCGGTTGCGAATCTGGCTAGATCGCCCAATGATCGGGCGAATCGTATTATGGCGAGTTGATACAATAACTATTTGATTCTGTATTTGGTTTTCTTCCAGGATTTTACGTTTCACAACAGCTGCTTCATGATTATCGAAAACCAGCAATGTCTCACAATTGTTTGGAGCAGAGGAAGCTGCAACGACTACGAAGCTTGTTGATCCCATAATGTCTGGTGCATCACCGATCATTTTCATGTTTTCACAGGTGAATTGTGAAAACTTATCCGTAGCGAACGTCCCCAAACTGACAAGAAAAGTTGACAGCACAAATGCTAACTTCATGGTGATATTGTTCATAGACCTCTCACAGAATACTTTGCGCTAATACTATCAGCGCAGGAACATCACTAAGGAATGTTCCCGCACCTGTACAGATTGAATTATTATGTGCTGCTAACGTTTACCGATCTGACGTACTCGTCCGTCAAAAGTCTGGACAGTCAGAACAAAAGGATCAGTTTTATAGCCAAGTGCCTGCTCTTCAAGTATGCCTAGAGCTATCTCTTCGCCCATGCGCAAGCTGTCGTAATAATCTGAGAAATAGTGAACACCTGCCATGTTTCTGCCAATCGAAATATTCGCCGCCAGTTTGTTCAACTCACCTTCCAGAGTGAGGAAGTCATTTCCAGCCGAGGGAACCAATGCTGCGCCAGTAGCGTCAGGCGTGAACTCAATAGCAGTATCACCGTTTTGATAGCGATCAAATTTCACCTCACCTCCTCTATCGACCAGAACTGCACTGGTATCAAAGTAGGCTTTCAGCATAGTAACACAGGCACCTGCTACAGTAGCATGGCCTGCACCATACGATGGATGCATTGGCGAGCCTTCCTGGAAAGCCATAGGTAATAATGCGGTATTTGTTGTGGAATTGTTTGCTATGATGGCATTAACTGTATCTTGGATCGTTCCTGTAAGCGTTGAAAACGCCCCATTGACAGCCGGATATGTGTTTTCAATATCCGTTGCCTTTTCGATACGGGCAGCCAATGCTTCAGGCCTCAATCGGCAATGATTGTTGAATTTCTGATACCGTACTGCCTTCAAGGCACGGGTCGCAACTTCTGTAACCAGAGTCAAGATATGAGGACCTCCCCATAGAGCAAATCCACCGGCTTCTCGCTCATGCGTTTCATACCTATTTGTGAGAAAATTACTTTCGGGATCCAAGGCATTCAGGAACAACCTGCCTTGTCCCGAAAGCTTTGCAAACCCTTGATCAGTGGGTGTACCCATTTCCAGGAGAATCAAGCAGGCATTGAGATAAGATTCATATAATGCATCGTAGTGTACATAAGTCGCTAAGTCACGTGGAAAAGTGATAAACCTTCGCGGTGCAGTAGCATCAAATAATGCAGAATCATCCTGAGTATCGGCACCGTTTTGAACGGCAAGCCACTCATTCCAATCCATCATGTAATTAATCGGGTGCGCAACAGGGACTCTCTGGTCGATCTGTAAGGCTCCGTAAGTAATTTTACCATCGGTAATTGAGGTAGTTCCAGTCTGGTCAGCCGTCCCTAACAACATAAATTGCGAAAGATAAGGGCCAATTTCAACACCAGGTGATGAGCCCCGAAACAACACCTGCGCGTTTACATTACCAGTGCCGTTATGTTTTCGGGGACGACCATTTGTTCCTGTGATGTCATATCCAATAGCATTCAAATTTATGATTGCAGCATTTATGTCAGGGTTAGCAACATCTGCCGAGAATGCGGTTAATGGGACATCTCTTAGCAATGCCAGCTCATATACTTCCGCCATTTCGTAAGCGAGTTCAGTAGAACCGAGTGCTGGCGCGGGTGCCATTGTCACAGCTTGTGAATCAGGCCCTTGTAGGTCATAGACCAAACCTGCTGTTGGTGCTTCCCACTGGCGTTGTTTTTGCGGTGAAGAGCGAACGGATGTTGTAAATGCATCAACATAGCCTTCATCAATTGCTGCTCTAAAAGATACGAAATCATTTGAATCTTTGATCAAACCGGTATTTGCCTCATGATCCAGGCCTTTGGTAAAACTCATGGCATAATTCGTTGGTCCGTATCGTTGTTCATCACCATTCGTTTCATGAACAGAATGCACACGATCAGCTGCTTTTTTCGCAGAAGATATACGAAAACTTAAGGATTCTTCAATTCGATATTCAGTCATTTTATTTCTCCGGAATTAGAGTAAAACACAGGATAAAATAGTTTATTCTGCATACTTTGCACGTCTGATAGATAATGAATTTAAAGTGCGATCTTTTGTCGAGAACAGGGCAAAAAACAGCCACAAAAAACCAACAGTGACGATGCGAAGCTTAAGTGAATATTACTATTTAGATATCGAAAATTCTGTGAAAAATTACCACTGCTTAATTAGGGGCAGCGTACCATTAAACTCTGAAAAGAGGGGGGCTGATGTGACTCAAGATTTTATAACCAATAAACCAACTTGATAAATTGATTATTTTAAAGTTAATTCTTGTACTTTATTGTCAATTACTAGCAAAACAACATCTGCTAACTGATAGAAGATACCATGTTCTACAACACCTGGTGTCGAATTCAATAAAGAATCTAGTTGAGAGCTATCCATCTTCTGATCAAAACGCATATCAAGCACTAAACTACCGTGTGAAGTAACTGCAAGACCATTCCCATCGCTATTTGGACGAAGCCCTCCCTCTCCACCAATTGCTTCAAGACTTTGTTTAACTAATTGCCAGGCAAAAGGCATCACTTCTATTGGAACAGGAAACTTATCACCAATATGCTTGACCATTTTGCTTTGATCAACTAAAACAATAAATTGTTTACTAGCTCTGGCCAACAACTTTTCTCTTACTAAGTCAGCGCCCTGCCCTTTCATCAAGGTATTATTGGGCGTGACTTCATCAGCACCATCAACGTATAAATCCAGTTTTGTCAAATGTTCAATAGCTATCATTGACAAACCTAACGCCTGTGCTTTTAGCATGCTGACAACTGAGCTAGAAACAGTTGATACTTGCAACCCTTCTTCAGTTTTTCTGCGGGCGAGCTCGGTGATAAAACAATCTGCTGTTGAACCTGTTCCTAAACCGACGACCATACCGTCTTTAACTAAACTGGCGGCATGCTTTGCGACTCGTTTTTTATCATTCATATTGACTCCACAATTTCAATCAGCAGATTTTATGGAATGTTCAGTTAATATATAACAATTTTCTGCCATATTCAGCATAAAGGTTCCACAAGAAGAAACACAAAAAATGGTTGTTATAAGGTTTTTACACTATCTAACATAACTTGAGCATGACCTTCATGCGAAACACCATATAACGCTTCAGTTAAGATACCTTCTTTATTGATAATAAAGGTAGATCTAATAATGGCCATTTTTTTTACGCCGTTCTTTTCTTTTTCTTGCCATACACCATAACTTTCGCATAATTCTCCGTTTTCATCTGCCAATAAATCTAACTTTAATCCATATTTATCTATAAAAGCTGTATGACTAGAACAAGAATCTTTACTCACCCCTATCACCACGGCATCAAGTGCTGAAAATTCACTTGCTAATGACGTAAAATCGTTTGCCTCAATAGTACAACCGGGTGTGTCATCTTTGGGGTAAAAATATAAAACAACATGGTTTTTCCCTTTAAAGGAAGATAACTCAACGATTTCACCCTTTTGATTTTTAGATCTAAATGCTGGTGCTACTTGGTTTTTTTCTAACATGGAAAACTCCTTTGTTTCAAATTACGACAATTTGATTATCACTCAATTTTCTTACTATAAAAACCTTAAAAAAAACCAAAGATTTACATTATGAACTACACGATAATTGCGAACATCCTGCTTTATTTCTCGCCCAGTCAGGCCTCTTCTTAGCGTACTCTTCTTTTTCGAGCTGTTCATCATAAGGAAAACTCATCACCTCTAATAATTCATTCACCATAGAAAAATCACCTTTGTCTGCTTTATCTATAGCTAGTTGAGATAAATAATTTCTTAAAATATACTTAGGATTAACCGTATTCATTCTTTTTTTTCTCTCTTCCGGGCTTGCGTCTTCATTTCGTAAACGTTCAGTATATTTTCTTAACCAGTTTACAAAACGTGATTGATAATCATCACTCACCGCCTCAAACCGATACCAAGCATCGACTAAAGGCTCAATTAATTGTTTATCTGTTAGACCTTCATTTTGAAAATTAATATTAGCAAGTTTACGATAAAAAATAGTCATATCAATTTCTACTTCTGGCAATAAGGTCAATAATTCTTTAAATAAACCCCCATCATTTTCTACTGAAAATTGTTTTAACCCTAATTTTTGAGCCATCATTGATTGCCACTCTTGATTAAAGTGTTGATTATACGTAGTCAATGCTCGTTGAAAAGGATCTTCCTCTTCGACTAAAGGATAAATAGCATTGGCCAATTGCAACAAATTCCAAAGTGCAATTTCAGGTTGTTGACTATATCTATATCGACGCTCGTCCGCATCAGTGGTATTAGGTGTCCAGTCAGGATCATAATCATCCAGCCAACCGTAAGGCCCATAATCAATAGTTAAGCCTAAAATGGACATGTTATCAGTATTCATTACCCCATGAACAAAACCTACACGTTGCCAATGGACAACCATCTCCGCGGTTGTAGTACAAATTTCTGTAAACCATTCGATATAACTTTGTTTATCCAGCTTTAAATCATTTTTTACAAGATGGGGGAAATCAGTACGAATAGTAAAGTCAACTAACTGGCGTAAAACATCAATCTCACCCCTGGAGGTAAAAATCTGAAAACTGCCAAAGCGGATAAAAGAAGGAGCAACTCGACAGACTACAGCACCACGCTCTGTCTGTGGATTACCGTTATAAAACATGTCACGAACTACGTGCTCACCAGTTAAAACAAGACTCAAAGCACGCGTGGTTGGAATACCCAAATGAAACATCGCTTCACTACATAAAAACTCACGAACTGAAGAACGCAAAACAGCCAAGCCATCGGCATTGCGAGAGTATGGTGTTGCTCCAGCCCCTTTTAGTTGCAGTGCCCAGCGTTGTTCCCGCTGGTTAACTATTTCACCTAAATTAATGGCTCGTCCATCACCCAATTGACCAGCCCAATTACCAAATTGGTGCCCCCCGTAACACATAGCGTAGGGCTTCATACCCGATAAAAATTCATTTCCGACAAATACGTTAGTAAATTGTTTAGAGCTGCAGTCATCGTGTGAAATCCCAAGCTCTTTAGCCATTTCTTTAGAATAAGCAACTAAAGTAGGTTCTTTTACTTGAGCAGGTAAAACATATGAATAGCAAGATTTCATCACTTGTCTACGGTAATTTTTAGTTTCCAAATCTGCAGGTAATTCTTTAACAAATCGATTATCAAAGATCAGTTTATCTAACCCGGAAATGGTTTTTACATGCATATTCATCAGAAATTATTAATTTTTATTTAATCGGTATTATCCTAATAAATAATTATATATATCTACCTTAAAAATATTAACGTCTCTATTCAACTGTAATTTTACTTAACAAAATAACCTCATATGCAGGCTCTTCATAAGGATGCATTTTAATCAATTCTTTAACAATATCAGTGATTTTTTCATCCTCACAAACCATTTCCACTTTATATTCAATGACTTTTTCAATTGTATTTTGTTTTCCTAAAAAAGGTTTACTTCCTTTTAAAGGTCTAAATTGTCCTTCACCTAATACTTGCCAAGAACAACAGTCATATTGGCCTATCCGGCCAGCTCCTTTATCAAACAAGGCTTCTTTAACTGAGTCTATATGTGTCTCAGGAACATAAAAATTTAATTTATACATAGAGTTTTTTTAACAATTAAAACCTTATATTACCCTTAATTATATTTTAGTTATATGGATCAAAAAATTCTTCACCTAAAAACTTGACTTGCTATCTATCAGCGTTCGAGATATAAAGCATCAGATATGACTTCAATCAATTATGAGAAAAATCTATGAAAACTTCGCAACTTAGCTCAGCTTTTTTTATCCTGTGCTTTATTAGCTTATCCTCCCAAGTTTTTTCCGCTGATTTAACGCGAGAACAAGTCATCCAAATGTTAGATAGTGCATCAACAGAAAAAAAGGCCAATCTTCGCAGAAAGGATCTTTCTGGCGTTGATTTATCTGGACTAGATTTCCGGAATGCTGACCTCTGGGGAACTGATTTTAGAGGTGCTAACTTGAGCAATAGTAATTTAAGTGGATTGAACCTTGATTTAACAGTCATGACAGGCGTTAATTTAGAAAGTGCCAACCTTTCTAAAGTTAGCATTTTTGCAGTAAGTATGATGCGCTCAAATTTAAAAAATGTAAATTTCTCTAATAGTCGAGTCATTGCAAATCTAAACAACTCTGATCTAAGCCACGCCAACCTTAGCAATGTAAAATGGGGCGCTGATATGAAAAACCAGCCCATGGGGTTGATGAATACAGAGCTAAAAAAAGTAAAATTAATTGGTGCAAATTTATCAGGTGCTGATTTAGGTAGAGCTAAGCTCATGTTTGCTGACTTAACAGGCGCTAATTTAAAAAATGCTATTTTAATTTCAACTGACTTACGATCAGCGAATTTAACAGATGCTAATTTAAGCAATGCTGATCTTTCAGATAGTAAAATGAATGATACAATCCTAAATAAAGCTAATCTTGAAAAAACAATTTTTAAAAGAATTAAAGGAAAAGAAACGTTAAGAGGACTTAGTCAAGCTAAAAATATTAATAGTGCAATTTTCGAATAATATTCAACGCATTTAAATTCTAATCAAAATAAAATATGTATAAACATTATTGTTTTCAAATAATCCTAACAACACTTATCTTATCTATCACTTCATTAAGGGCTGAAACCATTGGAAGCGTAGATACCAAATTCAACCTGCTAACGCCTGATGATACTATAAATATTGAAGTATTTGACGACCCAAAAATTAATGGTGTCTCATGTTATCTTAGCCGAGCTAACAAAGGCGGTATTAAAGGAACGCTAGGTCTTGCAGAGGAAACCTCTGATGCTTCAATAGATTGTAGACAAGTAGGACCTATCTCATGGAAAGAAGAACTACAAGAAGGTGAAAGCGTATTTAAAATACGACGTTCTGTTAGTTTTAAAAAATTACAAGTTGTAAGGTTCTGGGATAAGAAAAGAAATACATTAATTTATCTAGTCTACAGTGATAAATTAATAGATGGTTCTCCTCAAAATTCCATCACAGCAGTACCAATAATGCCTTGGTCTAATTCATCTACAAAAACAACTAACGATAAGAATAAGTAACAAATCTAATTACTCAGCATATTCATCTCTAGAATAGAACTATAGGGGCTGTTGCCGTTTGATAGCATACCCTTGAATTTTAAGGATTCTGCCTCATAACTTGTTTGTTTTTAGCAGAAAATAAGCAAACCATGCCACGACAAATGTTTACAGATGACCTCTGGCTAAAACTTAAAGCCATCATGATGGCCGTAGGAATTTATAACAAACCATTCCTTCGTCAAACTTTGGAAGGGATTTTTTATCGATTACGCGTAGGATATCCATGGATAGATTTGCCAGACATATTTGTCAATTGGAAAGCCGTTTATAAGCGTTTTAACGAATGGTCTCGCAAAGAAAAGCTGATGAATATTTTTTCCTCTCTCGTTATTGATCCCGATTTAGAATGGGAATTCATTGGTGGGAGCATAGTCAAAGCTCACCAACATAGTAGTGGCGCAGCCTATGGACAAGAAAGAGCTATCGGAAAATCCGTGGCAGTAAATACCACTAAAATTCACATGGCCGTTGATTCGGGAGGTCTTCCAATCCATTTTTCGATAACCGGTGGCGAAGTTCATGACTGTAAAGAGGGGCCTAAATTAATTGCTGAACGGCCTAAAGCTGATTATGTTGTTGCCGACAGAGGATATGATAGTGAGGATTTGCGCATCCAAATAAAGGATAAAGGCTCAATTCCTGTTATTCCCAGAAAAAAGAATTCAAAAACAGGTAATGACGATATAGACTGGTGTCTCTATAAATATCGTCACTTGGTTGAAAATATTTTTGCTCGGCTTAAACATTTTAGGGCGATTGCTACACGATACGACAAATTGAAACGAAATTATGAAGGATCTGTTGCATTAGCCTGCGCTTTTTTATGGTTACCTATGTGAAACGGCAACAGCCCCTAGGATTAAAGTCTTTATATTTAAAACCAACAGTAAAAACAACAGTTTTATTAATGAATAACAATTTTATTATCATTTGCTACTAAAATAAAGACTTTACCTTAGACTCTTCATTTCTAAAATCCTAAAAATTAACTTACAACCCTCTGTTGGCAAATATTTTTTAGAGCTTGTAAGCCAGCCAGCTATGCTCCTACAACTAGTTTTTTTGAATTGAATAATATCGTTCAGATTGCATTTCAAATAAACGGGAACGAGTTCGATTAAAATTAAAATTAATATCGTCAAAATATAGCTGTTCTATAGGCACTTCTATTGTACAAATCAATTTCACTTTCTGCTCATACAAAGCATCAATTAAAGTAACAAACCTTCTTATTTGATCCTTTATTTCTAATGAAAAATTTGGTATATCAGCTATAAAAACTATTTTAAATTCTTTAGCTAACTCTAAATAATCAGCTGCCCCTAAATTTCTTTCGCATAGTTCATTAAATGATGAATATAAAATATCACCATGAACCTTTGAAAAGGTAACGTTTCTACCTTTAACAACTAAGGCTCTTGTCTCTGTATCACCACTATTAGTCAACTCATTAAATCTTTGCTGTAAAAATTTAGCACCTGAGCCATCAGAATTTATATAAAAAACTGTCTTTATTGATTTAAAATAAGAAAGCCTATAATCTTCTTTAGCCACAAGCTCAACTACTTCTGATGTTTGTTTTATTAAATCTATAAACGGTAAAAACAAAGCCCTTTGCAATCCATTTTTATATAAATCATCAGGATGGTAATTTGAAGTCGCAACAAAAACTACACCTTGATTAATCAAGTGGGTAAACAGCCTAGCTAACATCATTGCATCTGCTATATCAGTCACCTGAAACTCATCAAAACACAAAAGTAATGATTCTTTTCTTATCTTCTTAGCTAAAAAAAGTAATGAATCACTTTCGTTTTTCTTCCGCAATTGATGCAGAGCTTCATGGATTTCTTGCATGAATGCATGAAAATGAACTCTACGTTTTTTTTCTATAGGACATGCATCAAAAAACACATCCATCAGCATCGATTTACCTCGACCTACATCACCAAATATATATAAACTTTTAACTCTTTTCTTAGAGCTAGACATCAACTTACTAAAAACAACAGAGCTATCTACACTAACCAGCTCTGAAATATTGTTTAAAAGTTGCTGTAAATGACCCAACACTTTAATTTGATCAACATCCTGTTTAATATGATGCTTAACAATCAGCTCCTGATACTGCTTATTTAATAAGTTACCCTCTAATTGAGAATGGATAAATGATTGCTTAGGTTTGTTTAAAAAAAAATCAAACATATATAATCTATAATAGTTTGCTTTTGATTTTCTGACAGCGGATACACTGAAAAACTGAAATTAATTTTCCTTGCTTCACATCAAATTGTTGTGTCTTTATAATTTTCCATTTATGAAACCCACTACGACACAACGTATTACTTTTCAATGCTTTCTTCTTGGTTAGCTGAATAACCTCACCCATTTGTCTTCAACTCCAACAACTCACAAAAGTCATATAAAAAAGTGACGCAAAAATATCATTAATTTTTTTCTTATTTTTTAGAAATACTTCCCCATGCAGCTTGCCATGCGTGGGATTGATAACTGTCAGCTGGTTTAGAAAAAGCGCCTGACAGCACTAAACTTAAGGTGTGGTTAATGATACCGAAAAAATAATTATAGGCTAACAGTGAATCAATAGAACGAATTTCGCCGTCTTTAATACCATTCTGTATCACTCGTCTTATTTTATTAAAAGGCACCGTTTCTAACAACAATTTACTCTCTGGTAAAATTTCTTTCTTATTAACTACTAATAAAAATTGAATAACTTCAGGAGCTTCATCAGTTAATTTAAATAATAAATCAACAATTTCTCTTAGTTGTTCAGAGGCTTTTCTGTTTCTACGGCGAATATCATCTATAGAAATACTCAAGCTATCTAAGATGTTATCAAATAACTCTTCTGCAATTGCTTGTTTGTTCTTAAAATGCTGATAAATGCCACTCGTTGTTTTTATATTTACAGCATCCTTAATATCTGTTAAGGATGTATTAAAATAACCTTTTTCTGAAAATAATTTTAATGATGCCAGTAAAATTTCATCTTGAGTTATCGTTTTTGACGCAATAGTTTTATTTTCCATAAACATTTAAGTTTTCATACAGTCAAGCTCTCAGAGGAGTCTATTCATCTACGGTAGAAAAGGCAGCTGATAAATAATTTATCATTGACCACAAAGTCAAAATTGCTGCTATATATAGCAACCAATACCCAATTAAATTTATTGGCAAACCAAACAAATCTTCTCTATACAGTAAAAACCCTATTGCTAACATTTGTACTGTTGTTTTCCATTTACCTAAAATGGATACTTTTACCTTTGCTTTCTTCCCAATTTCTGCCATCCATTCTCGTAAAGAAGCAATTGTAATTTCTCTTCCAATAATTATCGCTGATGCTATTGCCAAAGATACGCTGGCTTGTTGTTGAACAATTAATACCAGAACAATTGCCACCATTAATTTATCCGCTACTGGATCAAGAAAAGCACCAAAAGCAGTTTCTAGACTCATTTTTCTTGCTAAATAACCATCTAACCAATCTGTAAATCCAGCAAACATAAACAGGCAAGTACTCACAACATTGGAATACTCCCAAGGCAAATAAAACGTAATTGCCAATAGAGGTATTAACGCTATACGAAGTAATGTTAGATAAGTGGGTAAATTAAAGTCAATAGTCATCTTGATGATGAAAGTTATCGTAAATTCGTTGAGCTAATTGTATGCTTATACCATCAATCCCAGAAAGCGCATCGACACCAGCACTTGACACTCCTTGTAGTCCGCCAAATTGCTTTAATACAAGCTGTCTTCTTTTTGGTCCCAAGCCTACAATACTTTCTAATACAGACTCTTTTTTTGCCTTTGCTCTTCGCTGTCTATGCCCTGTAATTGCAAATCGATGAGCTTCATCTCGTATGTTTTGAATCAGCAATAAAGCACTCGCACCTGGCGTTATATCTATAGGCTGTTCTTTTTCAACCAAAATCAATTTTTCCATTCCTGCTTTTCTATCAGGACCTTTAGAAACGCCAACTATCATAACATTATTTACCTTTAATTCTTCTAATGCCTTACTTGCTTCATTAACCTGACCTTTTCCTCCATCAATAAAAAGGATATCTGGTGCTTGATGTTCTCCTTTTTTTAAACGCTTATAACGTCTTAAAATTGCCTGATACATTGCCGCATAATCATCGCCTGGGGTGATTCCTTCTATATTAAATCGTCGATATGCCGATTTAATCGGCCCTTCTCTATCAAAAACCACACACGACGCGACTGTTTGGTCGCCTTGGGTATGGCTAATATCAAAACATTCTAGCCTTTTAGGCAAATCATTACACCCTAATTCTTCTTGTAAATTTAGGTATCTAGCATAAACTCCTTGTTTATCAGCTAGTTTGCTTTGTAACGAATTTTCTGCATTCATTTGAGACATCCTTAACCACTTAAGACGCTCACCTCTTACATTATCGGAAATCGAAACGGGGTGTTTTGCTTGCTTAGTAAGCATCTCAATCAATAACTCTGACTCTTCGATTGAATGGCTTACTATCAATTCATAGGGCACCTGCCTTTCCAGATAATATTGTGGAATAAATGCTTGCAATATAGCTTCAGGAGCGCAATCATCTTTTATTCTAGGAAAAAATAACTTATTTCCTAAAGTTTGCCCATTACGAATAAAAAATACTTGTACACACGCCACGCCTCCTTTACTTGAGCAAGCAAGAATATCCACATCACCTTTTTCACCATGAACAAAATGTTTTTCCAAAACCGTTCTTAAACGGGTAATCTGATCACGATAGATTACAGCTCGTTCAAATTCTAACTTTTTTGATGCTGATTCCATTTTATCAATCAAATGATCGATTAATAAGTTGCCTTTTCCTTCTAAAAATAGAACCGTATTTTGTACATCTTCAGCATAATTCTGCTTCTTTATTAACCCTACACAAGGAGCTGTACACCGCTCAATTTGGTATTGCAAGCAGGGTCTAGTACGATTGTTATAAAATGAGTCTTCACATTGCCGAATCGGAAAAATTTTTTGTAAAAGTTTTAATGTTTCTTTTACTGCGCCAGCACTTGGATAGGGGCCAAAGTACTTTCCACGCTTCTTTTTTGCCCCGCGATGAAAAGTTATTTGTGGATAATCATGACAACTAGAAATATATAGATAAGGATAAGATTTATCATCACGAAGACAGATATTGTAACGCGGCTTATATTGTTTGATTTGCTGACTTTCCAGCAGTAATGCTTCACCCTCCGTATTTGTAACGGTCACCTCAATTTCAACTATTCTAGCCACCATTGCCTGTTGTTTTAATGACACAGAATTAGCTCTAAAATAACTAGAGACTCTTTTTTTTAGATTTTTTGCCTTTCCAATATATAAAATTTCTCCTTCAATATTCAACATTTTATAAATACCTGGACGTTTAGTCAGGTTTTTTAAAAACATGTTTATATCAAAATCTATCGGAGACTCTATCTCGCCCATAATTTATTTCATTAAACCCTGAATAGTAATAAAGACATCAGAAAACATCTCTTTTGTTAATCTCTTGGTTTGGACATTATATCGACTACAATGATATGAACTAACCAGCCTTTTCCCATCCGGCAATTCAAATTCTTTATTATGTCCAAACTTTACAGTGCTTAACTTCAAACCATAGGCTTTTAAAACTGATTGATGCGCAATATTGCCAAGAACCAAAATCACTGCCTTATCTGGTAAAACTTTTATTTCTTCTGATAAAAAATGATTACATTGGTTTATCTCAGCACCTGTTGGTTTATTTTTAGGCGGCAAACATTTTACTGCATTTGTAATACGACAATTAGTTAAGTTTAGCCTATCATCCAAAGATATAGACCTCTTTTGGTTACTATACCCAAATTTGAATAAATTTTCGTACAGTAAAAGTCCAGCATAATCACCAGTAAACGGTCTCCCTGTAGCATTAGCTCCATGCATTCCAGGAGCAAGACCAACAATCAATAATTTTGCGTTTTCATCTCCAAATGGAGCGACAGGGTGAGCATGATAATTTGGGTACTTTTTCTTAACTTCAGTTAAAAACCTATCAAGCCGAAAACACTTTTTACAGCTTTGATCAAACACTAATTTTGATAACATTTCCCACCGAATAATTTCAATTATCATAAAAAAGGGCCTTTCGGCCCTTTTTTATGATTTCGTACCAAAGATAAAAACTAATCTTCTTTACCAACTTCCTTCATGCTTAATCTAACCCTTCCCTGCCGGTCAATCTCAAGAACTTTTACTTTAACCACCTCACCTTCTGACAGTTTATCACTAACTTTCTCAACTCGTTCATCAGATATTTGTGAAATATGTACTAAGCCATCTTTCCCAGGTAATATTGTTACAAATGCCCCAAAATCCATTAAACGTGCAATTTTGCCTTCATAAATTTTACCCACTTCAACTTCAGCTGTAATTTCTTCAATGATTCGTTTTGCTTCTTCACCTGCTGCTTTATCAACAGAAGCAACCTTTACAACACCATCATCAGTTAAATCTACACTTGCGCCAGTTTTCTCTGTAATACCACGTATCGTCGCACCACCTTTACCAATAACTTCTCGAATTTTACTAGGGTCAATTTTAAAAGTAATAATTCTTGGCGCAAAATCTGACATTTCTTCACGGGTAGAAGACAATGCTTTATTCATTTCATCTAGAATAAATAAACGACCCTGTTTTGCTTGTTCTAATGCCGCTTGCATAATCTCAGCTGTAATTCCATCAATCTTAATATCCATTTGAAGTGCTGTAATACCACTTTCTGATCCAGCTACCTTAAAGTCCATATCACCTAAATGATCTTCATCACCTAAAATATCAGATAATACAGCAAATTTATCGCCCTCTTTAATTAAACCCATTGCAATACCAGCAACAGGAGCCTTTAAAGGCACTCCTGCATCCATTAATGCAAGACTACTACCGCAGACTGAAGCCATAGAACTCGAACCATTAGATTCTGTAATTTCAGAAACTACTCGAATGACATAAGGGAATTCTTCTAAATTGGGTAATACTGCTGAAACCCCACGTTTGGCAAGTCGGCCATGTCCAATTTCGCGGCGTTTCGGAGAACCTACAAAACCAGTCTCTCCTACACAATAAGGAGGAAAATTATAATGTAGCATAAAAGGCTCTTTGTATTCACCTGCTAGGCTATCAATAATTTGAGCATCGCGCTCAGTTCCTAAAGTTGCCACCACTAAAGCTTGGGTTTCTCCTCGAGTGAATAAGGCTGAACCATGTGTTCTTTCTAATACACTTGTTTTGACTGAAATAGCCCTAACTGTCGACAAATCACGCCCATCAATACGCACTCTTTCATTTAAAATAGAAGTACGTACAATTTCTTTCTCTAGACCCTCAATAATATCTCTAATAGCACTTTCTTCATACTGCTCATCAGCAGTTAATTTTGCTACACAAGCGGATCTAAGTGAAGACAGCTCATCTTGTCTTAGTAATTTTTCTGCAATTTTGTAGGCAACTTGTATTCCAGATTCAACTTCGGCCTTTACTAATCCTTTCAAAACCTCATCAGTTTCTGGGGCAGCCCATTCATAAGCAGGTGTTGCAACTTCGGCAGCAAATTCATTAATAGCATTAATTGCACACTGCATCTGTTCATGCCCAAATAATACTGCTCCTAACATGACTTCTTCTGATAATAAGTCAGCTTCTGACTCAACCATGAGTACAGCATGTTGAGTACCTGCAACAACCAATTCTAATTGTGATTCTTCAAGCTCTGTTTTAGTTGGGTTTAACAAATAAGTTCCATCTTTATAACCTACTGCTGCGGCACCAACTGGTCCATTGAACGGTAATCCAGAAACAGCTAAAGCAGCTGACGCTCCTAATAAAGCAGGGATTTCAGTATCAATTTCAGGGTTTAGTGATACAACAGTAGCAATAATTTGTACTTCGTTAGTATACCCATCAGGAAATAAAGGGCGGATAGGTCTATCTATCAACCGACAAGTCAGCGTTTCTTTCTCTGTAGGCCGTCCTTCCCGCTTAAAAAAACCACCAGGTATTTTCCCTGCAGCATAAGCTTTTTCTTGATAATTCACTGTTAAAGGAAAAAAATCTCCTCCTTGAGCCTCTTTTTTACCTACCACTGCAACAAGTAATGAAGTACCTTCTACATTAATCAAGACAGTTCCACTAGTCTGGCGTGCAATTTCACCCGTTTCTAGTGTTACAAGATGATCGCCATATTTAAATTCTTTCCGAATAGGAGTCACTATTAAGATCCTTAACAAAGATTGTCAATCAGAAGAGAAAAGTGTGATTTCAATGACATCCTCACTTTATTTAAACTCTTCACATTTATAAATAAAAAAACGGCAATTAATATAAATTAATTGCCGTTTCAAGGTTATTTACGTAAGCCTAAGCGCTCAATAAGTGAGCGATAACGAGCAAGATCCTTCTTTTTTAGATAATCAAGCAATTTACGACGCTGATTTACCATGCGTAATAATCCACGACGAGAATGATTATCTTTCTTATGCTCTGCAAAATGAGGTGTTAAATGAGTAATATGAGCTGTTAATAAAGCAACTTGTACTTCTGGTGAACCTGTATCACTTTCTGATAAACGATATTCTTCAACAACTGCTTTTTTTTGTTCTACTGTAAATGGCATTTTAATCCCTATAGATTAATTATTATAAAAAAAATCACTTCCGTGATTTACTCAATTACATTGCATCCACAATAGGGTGTAGACACAAATGTTTTTTCTTCTCTAAAGCAAGGTAAATGATCTAAATGCTTCAACTCATTAGATCATACTCCCTAGAATCTTACAAAACAAGCTCTCTATACGACTTCGATCTATAAGTTAAAAATTTTCTTCGGCACCAATCTACCATCCAATAGGATTTCTCCCAAACCTAAAAAAACCTGCTCATTATACATTCTAACTTGACCTAAAACCGATTCTATTTTCTTATCTAATTGTAACTGCTGACCCTGCCTTATCATTACAGTTTGAATATCTGAAAGTAGTATTAAAGGAATATTATGTAGTGGTTTATCCACACTAATCAACTGATCCGTTAACTGATCTAAGTCCATTTTCTGTAATTGCTCGATCAATAGCGCATTTTCTATTTTAAAAATACCCGCTTGTGTTCTCCTTAACTGGACAACAGTTCCTCCACAACCAAATTCATTCCCAATATCTTCAGCTAAAGAACGAATATAGGTCCCTTTTGAACACACCACGTCCAATGTCAATGTATCAATTGTTGTATTCAGCAAGTTTAATTCAAAAATAGTAATTCTACGTACTTTTCGCTCAATTATTTTTCCTTCTCTGGCCAACTCATATAATTTTCTGCCCTTATGTTTTAAAGCAGAGTACATGGGTGGAATCTGATCTATGTCTCCGGTAAATTTTTTCAAGCAACTTTCAATAGCTTCAACTGATAATACAGGCACTGGTTTTTCTGCGATAACTTGACCTTCTGAATCACCGGTATCTGTGATTACTCCTAACTTAACAACTACTCGATATCGTTTATCATCATCTAACATTAATGATGAGACTTTTGTTGCTTCCCCAAAACACAAGGGTAACAAACCTGTTGCCAAAGGGTCTAGGCTACCTGTGTGCCCCGCTTTATTGGCATTAAATAATCGTTTAACTTCTTGTAGCGCTCGGTTAGATGAAACACTTATCCGCTTATCTAACAGCAATATCCCATGAACATTATTGCCGGACTTTCGTTTACTCAACAATAATTCCTTACCTTAATTTTCTTGATCTTTTTTACCACGATCAACGAGGAGCTCTGCAATTCGAATTCCAGTATCAAATGAATTATCATAATAAAACCTAAAGTCTGAAATATGCCTTAAGCGCATTCTTTTCGCCACTAGATGCCGAATCATTGGAGCAAGCTCATTTAGAGCCTTAACACTCTCAACCTTAACACTATCATCCGCATTTAAAACCGTCACATAAATCTTGGCAATAGCTAAATCCTTAGACACTACAACCTCATTTACTGTAACAAAACCTATCCGGGAATCATGAGTTTCACGCTGTAAAACAAAAGCAAGTTCTTTTTGCATTTGTGAAGAAACGCGTTCACTACGCCCATACTCCTTACCCATAATCGCTTTACTCTAGCTCTCTTCTTACTTCAACGCGTTCAAAAACTTCAATTTGATCACCGGTCTTAACATCATTATAATTTTTTACTCCAATTCCGCATTCCATTCCCATTTTCACCTCATTAACATCATCTTTAAATCGGCGTAATGATTCAAGCTGTCCCTCATATATAACAACATTATCACGCAACACTCTTATTGGTAGATTTCTCTTGACAAGACCATCAATTACCATACAGCCGGCAATAGCACCAATTTTTGGTGACTTAAAAACATCGCGAACTTCTGCCAAACCAATAATTTTTTCTTGTATATCTGGAGCCAACATACCTGTTACTGCACGCTTAACCTCGTCAATTGCTTCATAAATTATGCTGTAGTAGTGTAAATCAATTTCTGACTCCGAAATTAATTTACGTGCTGTAGCATCAGCCCTTACATTAAATCCAATTAGAATTGCTCCTGATGCTAATGCAAGGTTTGCATCGCCCTCGTTAATACCCCCAACACCACCATAGACACAATTTACAGAGACCTCATCATTTGAGAGTTTAATCAACGACTCTCGCAACGCCTCTAAACTACCTTGTACATCTGTTTTAATGACTAAATTCAAAGTAGATGTGTCACCTGTTTCCATTTTAGAAAACACCTCATCAAGTTTCGATGCCTGTTGAGCAGCATGTTTGCTTGATTTTTTCCTTTCTTCTCTATGTTCAGCCAATTCCTTGGCCGCTTTTTCATTCTGAGCAAATAGAAATTCATCCCCTGCTTCTGGTGTTCCTGACAACCCTAAAATTTCGACTGGAACAGAAGGTCCTGCTTCCTCTATCGATTTTCCATCTTCATCAAACATAGCTCGAATACGCCCGTATTCGTGTCCACATAAAATAATCTGGCCTTTTTTCAAAGTTCCCTTTTGCACCAATATGGTCGCCACAGATCCACGCCCTTTATCCAAACGTGCTTCAATAACAAACCCTGATGCAGCCCCTTTAATAGGTGCCTCTAATTCTAAAATTTCAGTTTGTAGGATTAGCGATTCAATTAATTGACCAACACCTTCTCCGGTTTTCGCTGAAACTTTAAGAAATTGAACATCTCCACCCCATTCTTCTGGAATCACTTCTAGGGAGGCCATTTCTTGCATAACTTTATCAGGGTTTGCCTCAGCCTTATCCATTTTATTAATAGCAACCACCAAAGGCACCTTGGCAGCTTTTGCATGCTCAATAGCTTCTTTTGTTTGAGGCATAACACCATCATCAGCAGCAACAACAACAACAACAATATCAGTTACTTCTGCCCCACGAGCACGCATTGCAGTAAATGCTGCATGACCTGGTGTATCAAGAAAAGTCACACTTCCATGATCAGTTTTAACCTGATAAGCTCCAATATGCTGGGTAATACCACCGGCCTCTCCTGATGCTACACGAGTTTCACGAATATAATCAAGCAGTGAAGTTTTACCATGATCAACATGCCCCATAATTGTCACAATAGGTGATCGCGGCGCCAATTTTCGATCATCATCCTTATCTTTTTCTTTATCAACAACGTCAGCCAACATTTCTTTTTCTAAGTCATCATCACTTTGCAATATTGGTTTATGCCCCATCTCTTCAACTAATATGACCGCTGTTTCTTGGTCAATCACCTGATTAATAGTTGTCATAATCCCAAGACTCATCAATTGTTTAATAACTTCTGCAGCTTTAACACTCATTTTCTGGGCTAATTCAGAAACAATGATCGTTTCGGGGATAGCTACATCTTTCACAATAGTCTCAATAGGCTTTTCAAACTGATGCTTATTAGCATCCAATTCAGCTGCTAATTGAATTCTTTTTTGTTTACCTTTTTTACCTTTCGCCCTTCTTCCCACTCCTGTTGGCATGGCCTGACCCCGGCCAGGAGCAATGCCTCTTTTTTGAGTTCCTGGAGTAGCTGCTCTTGTTGTATGTGCTACTCCGCCAGGCTTAGTTTTTGCAGCACCTGCTTGTTTTTTCTTATGTAAAGTTTGCTGTTTTTTTGCCTCAGCCTGTTTTCTTACTTTTGCGGCATTTCTTTCAATAGAGGCTTCCAAGCGTAATTTTTTCTCATCAGATAATTTTTTTTCTTTAATCTCTTCCTCTGATAAAGTAACTAACTCTGGCTCTGGCTCTGGCTCTATCTTTTCCTCTTCTTTTGCCAGCTCTATTTTATCTACAGAATCACCCTCTACGAAAACCTTATCTTTTTGTTCATTGGAAGAATCATCTTCGCTTTTACTCTCTTGTATTTCTTTTTCGGCTAGAGTGCTATCTTTCTCGTTAGCAATCTCAGTATCAATTATTTCTGTCTGTTGTTTCTTATTATTCTCCTCAAGCGTCGCCTGTATACTTTGTTCATGCTTTTTACGCTCTTCTTCTTCTGCCGCTATTTGTTTCTTCTGTTCTTCCAATGCTTTATTAACACGCTCTATTTCTTTTTGCTCTTCGCTAACAACTGATTCACTGCGCTTTATATACGTTCTTTTTTTACGCACTTCAACATTTACAGTTTTTGCAGCCGCACCTGGCCCAGTAGATTGTTGTAATTCGGAAACTTTTCTGCGTTTTAATGTGATTTTTTTTGGTGAGCTTTTTTCTGTTTTATCTTCTTCTTTACCGTGCATCTTCCGAAGATGAGCTAACAATTTAACTCGTTCATCCTCATCAATTAAATCATCAGGAGATGACGCAGAAACCCCTGCTTCTTTTAACTGTTCCAGAAAGCGATCCAGAGGTATTTTTACTATTGCTGCTAATTCTTTTACTGTTTTATCACTCATATCAACCTCTCTTACCCTTCGCCCTCTTCATTTACGAACCATGGCTCGCGTGCTTTCATAATCAACTTCCCTGCACGCTCCTCATCCATTCCTAAAAATACCAAAATATCATCAACAGCCTGTTCTGCCAAATCTTCCATTGTTACTATTCCTTTTGCCGCCATTTCATGAGCTAACTCTTCATCCATTCCTTCCATTTCCAGGAGATCCTTAGCTGGCTCAGAGGTTTCAATCGCCTCTTCTGAAGTAATAGCATTAATTAACACAGCATCTTTTGCTCTACTCCTTAAAGCCTCTACCAGTTCTTCATCAAAGCCTTCAATTTCCATCATTTCCTCAATAGGAATATAAGCAATTTCTTCAACATTCGAGAAACCGACCTCAACCAATACATCTGCAATTTCATCATCAACATCCAGTTGATCAATAAATTCCTGTTTGATTTTATTAATTTCCTCGTCGCTAGCTGCTTTTGCCTCACTTGCATCTAGAACATTCAGCTCCCAACCTGTTAATTCTGTAGCCAGCCGAACATTCTGCCCGCCTCGCCCAATCGCCTGAGATAAATTGTCCGTTGCAACGGATACATCAATACTATGTTTATCCTCATCAAGTATTATTGATTCTATTTCCGCAGGAGACATCGCATTAATAACAAACTGTGCTTCATTGTCATTCCATAAAATAATATCTACTCGCTCACCTGCCAACTCATTAGAAACCGCTTGAACTCTTGATCCTCTCATACCCACACAAGCACCAACAGGATCTAACCTTGGATCATTACTTCTTACAGCAATTTTTGCTCTTGAACCAGGGTCTCTTGCTGCTGCCAAAATATCTATTAATCCCTCACCAACTTCTGGAACCTCAAGCTTAAATAAAGCAATCAATAATTCTGAAGCAGATCGACTTACAAATAATTGTGGCCCTCGTATTTCTGAACGGACTTCTTTTAAGTAACCCCTTACTCTATCTCCAATTCTAATTGATTCTCGTGGAATCATATCTTCCCGAGCGATATAAGCTTCAACATGCCCACCCAAATCAAGATATACACTACCTTTTTCCAAACGCTTTACCGTTCCTGTAATTAGCTCACCGACTCTATCTTCGTAGGCCTCAACAACCTTTTTACGCTCCGCCTCTCTAATTTTTTGAATAATTACTTGCTTAGCTGTTTGAGCGGCTATTCTACAAAACGTTACGGATTCAATTTCTTCTTCGACAAAATCTCCAACCTCAATATCTGGATCATCTATCTTCGCCACTTCTAATAAAGTTTGAGATTCTGGAAATTCAAGATCCCCATTAATCTCACTATTTTCGGCCATCACTTCCCAGCGACGATAAGTTATATACCCTCCAGTATTTCGATCAATTTCAACCCGGGCATTTATTTGGTTTTCATGTCGTTTTATGGCTGCAGCTGCTAACGCAGATTCTAATGCTTGAAAAACAATATCCTTTTCTATATCTTTTTCATTCGCAAAAACATCTGCTACCAATAAAATCTCTTTATTTTCCATTACGCCCTCCTTTCTTAATCAAATAATCAGGTACTAACCGAGCTTTGCTCATTGCCTGAAATGGAATTTCAATGAGTTGATCAGCCTGCAAAAGCAAAACAACATCTCCTTCAACACTTTCAATCGAACCCGTAATCTTTCTTTGTTTATTTATTGGTTTAAATAAATTTACAGTCACAGTTTCACCAATATACTGTTCAAACTGGCTTAATTTAAAAAAAGGTCTATCTGCTCCAGGGGAAGAAACTTCTAATTCATAATTATCAGAGATAGGATCTTCAACATCTAGCATACCGCTAATCTGATGACTTACTTTGGTGCAATCCTCAAGCAAAACACCTTCAGATGTATCTATATAAATTCTTAGCAGTCCATGTCTTGGGTGGGAATTATATTCAATACCCACACATTCATAGCCAAGACCTTCAACAATTGGTTCAATTAAATTAACCAAATGCTCAGGAGCCTGCTTCATATTGCCTCACTTTACTTATACCCATAAAAAAAGAGCCATCGGCTCTTCCATTAAAATCAATTGAACGACCACGTCCTCTCAGACCCAGAAAACAAAAAACCCCAAAAAGGGGCTTCAATTTAAAATTGATAATTACAATTAACAAAAACTCTTACCACACGGGAGCTCATTGATTAATAAACCACCTATATGTGTATTATACATTACCAATCCAGCAAGATCAATACCCAGCCTTCTCCAATACAAAATGAGTCTGAAAACCACCCCATATTCCAATATAAAATGAGTCTAAGCTGACAAAATCAGGGAATCTGTTCATGATGAAACAATGAAAGCCATCATGAATATTAATGCATTAAAAAACACCGAAGAGTTACAAACTTTTTTAGACGGAACCCAAGCCATTGTATTTAGTGCCTGAACGAAAAAGCAAAACCTGAATAAAATCTAAAAAAACATTCCCAGAATAAGCCGGTCAGACCACAATTCGGCAAACGTAGAAACAAAACGCACATCGCTCAGCCTAAAGAATGCCAGAATTCATTTTTTGGGCACAGCTCTCTAGCAGGCCGTTGCAGAACGTTCAACTTCCATCAATCAGGCCGCTTGTTTTTGCTTTTCGAGTCTTCGCCTTTCTCTTTCTCGTATAATACAGCCAATCTTTTGAATATTTCGAGAGAGCACCGTCAACGCTGCATAGCGTTCAAACCCGTCTATCCCATAATCAGGACACTTGTCTAAACCATGTACCAGCAATGCATTAATAGCTGACTCAACGGCTGAATGCTTTTTTTTGCCTGCATGAATCCCAGGGCATATTCCTGCATTTTATCTGTTTGAGATAATCTACCTTTCTTGGGGAGTACGACCTGTTTTAACTTTACTTTCAGTTGCTCCTGGTTTTCTTTACTATGAAAGCCTTTATCAAAACTGCAAGCATTGACCCCTGGGAATTGTGCTTGTGTGGCACTGATCATTTCAAGGGCTATTTTGTCATCGGTTTCTTGTTACATGACGCGGTGATGCAAAATGAATCCATTGGTATCTTCCATAACGCACAGACGGATGCCTAGTTCGACAGGATCTCCGGCTTTACCTTTACTGATCCATTCTGTATGATGTTAAAAAGGGAAAAGAATTTTTCATTATGAGGAATCTTTTCACCTTCAATCACACGGTGTTTGATTTGCTCAATCTGACGTTCTGCATGGTGGCTAAAAACAGAAAAATCAGTCAACAGCGCGTCTGGAATTTTATGTGTGTTTTTCAACAATTCAACGGTGCGAGTCACACGGTTCAGGTAAATCTGTGCCAGATCAATATAAGATTGCTGGGCTGCACGAATTTGTTTTTCCTTTGCTTGCTGTTTGCTTTCGTCTTTGGAGGTTGAGTGACGGAGCTTTTGAATTTTCCGATACAGTGTCTTAAACTGGCGCAGGTTATACTGATGTTGCCACCATTCTGGTAAAGCATAGTCTTGACTCCAATACACACAGCCCCGAAGCCACTGACTGCAAAAGCAAAAACTCGTTTTTAATCAGTTGCTCTTGTCCCGTTATATTATCGGGGTGAAGAATCTATCAAATAAAAATCAAAAGCTATTTGATGATATTTATGCCAAACCCCCAGACGCAAAACGTGAAATTGATGGTTTAGCGGATGAAATAGCAAGTAGTGTAAACGGTAAAGTAACAAAGGCCCCTATTAAACCCAAAGACCGAGCTATCGAAAAAATCATTAATGATAATGCGGGGTTAACTGGAGAAATTCAAGTCAATACACCAGAAATGATATATGCAAAGGAACCTGAATCTATGGCGAGAGTTCTTATAGGTGATGATGCTTATAATGCTATTTCATCCAAAACGAATGTTCCTGAAGGACAAGGACATAAGTTTTATGTGCAATGGCGGCAACTTCCAGATAAATAGTCAAGAGGCAAAATCTATCGCCTCACAAAGTAAAGCCTATTATGACTCTATATAGATGGAGTTCTTATGCCAATTAATAAAGGTGAAAGATTTGATCATGAAGATATTTATATTGATTATAATTTTGAAAAGGTTATGCTTAGATGGGATCATTTAAAAAGAAAAAGATATAAAAAGTTTTATGGGGAGTCAGAGGGAAATGAACTTGTTCCTCATAACAATCGCTTGTATAACGACGCTCTTTTATATGGCGATGAAATTACTTTAGAAGAATATATGAAAGGAAAAGAACTTGCGGATAGATGACCTTGATAAAGCAATTAAATTAGCTTGCGAATTCCACTCAGGTCAAGAGGATAAAGCTGGTAAGCCATATATCCTCCACCCATTAAGGCTGATGCTAAAGTTTCAAAAGAAACAGGAACAAGTTGTAGCTGTACTTCATGATGTTGTTGAGGACTGTGATGTAACACTTGAAGACTTGGCTAATAAGGGTTTTTCAGAATTAGTTATTGATGCTCTTGATTGTTTATCAAAACGAGAAAATGAAGCTTATGAAGCATTTATTAAACGAATTTTTCCTAATGAGCTTGCAAGAAAAATAAAAATCGAAGATATAAAAGATAATTTAGATTTGACACGAATTGAATCAATTAATAACGAAGACTTAAAAAGAGCAATGAAATACCATAAAGCTCTCAGAAAATTAACACGTAAGCCGGATGAACGATAGCGTTATCCGGCATTATCTTTCAATATCCTCAGCTTTAAAGTCTTGTCTTTTATGGATAACAGCCAAGACAAAAATATCAGAGGGTTCAATTTCATAGCGAAATTCATACCAAACAGTAAAATCGGGCTTGTCCAACAAACGGTTCAGATTGTGGCTCGCTTCGCGATCACAATCTAACCTTAATCGTTATCTTTTACCTATAATTTCATTAAACAAGTGTCCATGGCTCTATCGTACCTTTGTTTTCAAAGTAATCAATAAATTTATCTGCATTTTTTACTGATATTAACTTTAAGTATATTATGCAATCAAGATAAACATGGACAAAACAGCGCTTACTCTTACCTCTTATAACCTGGAATTTTTTCATGAGCATTAAGATCATTTAACCACGACAACTCTTTAATTTCATTCTTAATATTCTCACTTTCAATTTTTTGAATATAGCGATTATTGATGTTGCCATTTTACATATCAACAATATTAATACTATTAGTTGAATAAATATTGTCCTCATCTACAGATAGTGCTTCTTTTAAAGCTAATTCCACTTCTTTGCTCCACTCTTCTATTGTTGATATTTTTTCTACTTTCATAGTATTTTCAAATTAGAGCATGCCGCACCGACGACACTATAATCGATTGATTTATTTATAATTTATTCTCAACACATAGTCTCCTCTATATTTTCTATAGAATTTTAGCGATGCACTTATTTTCTGAATACGAGTTTCACAATGCTTTGAAAAAATCTTAGCCTTACTACATTATGTGTTACGGAATCAATAGCTGGTGCTAGAAACCGTGTTCCAACTAATTTTTTAGGTTCATATTTATATACTTATTCAGACCTATTAAAACTGCAACCAAGTTTGTCTACCTCGAGTTCTATCAGCTTTTTCATCGATAATAGTAAACCCCCCCGATTTGTTTGAAGAATATTTAGTATCCCGGTCATCATCTGTTGTTTCTATAACGACAGGAATCTGACCCGTTCCTCCATCTATCTTTCTACCTGGACTAACTCGTTTTTCATCATCGTCATCAACATCACCGTCCTCATCAGTATCAAAAAGTTTATCTCTTTCATCAAAGCTTTGATCTCCATTAATATCGAAAGGTGACTCAGCCAATGGCCCGCCTGTTAAGGCATTCATTTCCATTAGCCAACTTATACTGCCATTTCCAGATGTTTCACAAGGATCAGGGTTGGGTATAAATGTAACAAAAACAATTCGTCCATTCATTAAGATAGAAGTAGAAATAACACGCTCGCCTATGCTACTACTAGAGTTTGGGGGTAACAAATCTAAATACCACCCATATTTAGGTGAAATTGAATCATCATAATCGACCGCCTCATCAGAAGTTAAACGATAATCAAGTCCATTGTGTGTTAGTTCTTTCTCAATTATTTGAGCTTGGAGCTGATCTCGCCCTGTCACCAAAGTAGTAATATCAGTAGATGAGTGGTTGTCTCTAATAGCATAATAAGTTTGTGTTTGAGTAGACCCACCAATAACATTATCTCCTGTTTCAAAAAACTTACCCGTTCCAAAATAAACCATTAGCCCCCCATCAGGATGATCTCCTACTTGAGGTTTTGCAAAAATAGGTTGTGAATTGACACAAGGGTCTTCGTTGCAAGCCCTAAACAGAGGTTCAGGTGCAAGAGAAGTTCCAAATGGAATATCCCAGTTGCTTGAATTTCCATCACTAATATCAAACTTCCATAGATGACCTTGTAAATCCCCTGCATAAACGACATCAGCAATTCGATCACCATCAGAATCAATTGCAATTGGGGTTGAGAGCCCATTTGGACTACCTGAACTACCCTTTTTTGTATCAAATTTCTTAATTACGGATCCAGTTTGAATATCGACAATAAATAACATTGCACGATCTGACGAACTTTCATACCCGTTACCAAAAATAGCGGCCCAACGTCCATTGTTCAACCTGACAATTGAAGGCTGACCTAATATGTACCCAATATCCGAATCATCAGCATTAGAAAGCTCCCATAGCACTTTGCTTCCATCAAAGCCACTTTCAACGAAATCACCGGGGTCTGTCACATCCAAGGCAAATAAAGCCTTATTGCCGGCTCCAAGCGTACTTACTAATACAGATTTCCAAATACCGGAGCCAAAATAAGCATCTGCCACTCGAGGAGATCCATCTACGAAATAATTATGAGTATAAAGAGGGTCAGCCAAGTCTTTTAGCTGTCCCATAATCGCATTGGGAATATATGCAAATTTTTCTCTTCCTGTCAGAGCATTAAAGCCATGCAGCATACCATCATTTGCTCCCACATATAACATAGGTGTTCTTGACAGTCCGGAATGAAAAGTGGCATAAGAAGATCCTTCTGTTCCTGTTAATTCATCGTAGCCAAAATATTCATAACTCACATAAGCAGGGCTTGAATTAACAATATCACCCAAATGAGCATGGCTTTCACTATCGCCAAAATGAGTTCTATTTCTAAATTTTCCCGACTCTTGTTTTTCCCAATAACGCTTACCTCGAATATATTGCAACATTTTTTGTCTATTACTAATACCTGTAGAGATGCCTAAGCCAGGTCTAGGTCCCAACAGTGGTTTTTGAGTACTATTCAAGGTACCCCAACGGAACCTTACTCCCTTATTTCCCGTTGCAGCTGGATTATAAGTAAAAATATTTCTAGCACTCCATCCTGGCATTTGCTCTGATGCTTTCCAGACTGGGGATGAGTTTACGATACCCGTAGCTGTATCAATTGAATAAGACCAAAGATCCCCATCCCAGTTTTCATTATTAAAACGAGCCTGGTACAAGCGGGTAGATGAGCTTAACGATGTTGAATTTGAATTAAGCGCAGTAACAGATGAATCTGTAACTTCAATCTGGTCAAAAGCACTTCTCAAAGCATTAACCATCTTATCGGGTCGATTTGCCAAGACATAGTTATCAGGCTCACCATCACCGTCAGCATCCCATTCATCGGTCGTTGCCCCAGGAGTTCCATCATTTGGATCACCATCACCATTCGCATCAACAAAACCACCATATTTGCCTGTTAACCACAACATATTTACTGATCCTGTGGGTGGATTTGCATTATATTCCTGAGTATCAATCATAAAGGTACTTACTGTTTGCTTACCTGTAAAATCAGAACGTAAGTCCTGAGTATTCGCGTAATAGGCAAGACCAGCAATATAATAACTATTCTGTCGTCCGGGCCACTCCCCATACCATGTTTCCCCAACACCCCAATTTACAGCACCAGGAACTGTACCCAATATCTCACCTAAGCCTGACCCTACTAACGATTTTGTCTTATTGGTATTATATAAATCACAATTTGCTGCTGTACAATCTACTTCTATTGAAGAAGTCAAGCCTTCGAGCGTCCCAACCATATTGGTTAGTGTGGTCACGTTTATACTAGTATCAGAGTTAGAGGGTTCACCATAATCATCTCCAGCTAACGTCAGTGCAGGGGAACCAAAAGTGGATGAAGTAAAGGTAGTTCCTGGTAATTTTTTATCTAACCACGGAAAAGCATCATTAATCGCAACAATATAGTTCTTTTGACAACTATACTGAATAGGGTCGTCCCAATTAGTAATAACAGGAAAACCACCATTTTCCCCTGCGGCTAAACTACTAGAATATTCAGGGGTCGGGCTTAAATTTTTGTAATAACGAATAGTTTCATAAAACAATTCACTTACGGGGTCATACCCTTTATAGCCCGGATTACTAAATTTATTAATAAAGTTAATCACCCCTGACTGGGAAACACCACTGGCAGTAGCATCAGCTGAGTTTGGATTAACCACCAAAGTACCATCTTCATTGATTTCTTTTTCTGAGTTGACTTCTTTACCCCCTGAGCCATCCGGCTTTAGTATACCAGTATATTTCATGTTAGCTCGCAACACACCTCCATCTCGTGACTGATCACTATTAAACAAATAACTGGTAATCGCAAAACGCATATCATTGGATTTTTCTTGAATCAGCCCTTCAGGTTTAAAATTACCGTCACCATATGAAATACAGTTTTCTTCTAAACTGGCACCTTCATTACCTGATATAACCGTTGGATCGCAGACTTTAACTTTTAAATTATAACTATTTGTAGGACTTGAATTACTTCCTGTTTTGGAAGTTCCAAATTGCACTCCAAAAGAGGTATTGTAAATATAATAATCGGCTCCGCTAAAAGGAGTCACACTACTTGGATTGACATTAACCGATGTAGCAACTCTTTTATAAGGAAACCAACTATTACTATCCTGTTTTCGTGCGCGCCTTATAATGGTTTCATCAGTCAGGTCAACTACTCTGTTTCCTCCGGTCATTGACACTATAAACATATCAATTGCGGTCATTGTTGCCCAATTCATAAAATTTCCACTGAATTTTCCAGCCCCTTGACACGAATGATCTGATTGCGCAGCTGAAGAAGGGTAAAAATAACCTGATGTCGGGTTGTTTGTGGAGCTGTCAGACCCATGATTAGACGTGTTGTATTGGTAACATTTTTTTGGATCAAAATAGCCTATATACTCTTCAGTTGAAAAATAACAGGTACCAAGATCCCCACTAGGCCTTCCAGCACAGTTTGTTCCATTTTCCAATTCCCCAGCTTGATCATTATATGCAGCACCGCCCATAGGAACTTCTACTGACATATTAAGTAAAACATTCGGGTTAACAGCGGCAGTTAAATGTAAGGGTGTTTGAGAAATACCTGCATAACTCAGACTAAAGATGAGCAAGCTAGTTGAGAAAATGATAAATAATTTCTGTAAGACTTGTGACATACTTTCACCAAATATTAATAATTATTTTTTATATGTTGTTTGCAACATCACTTTAGCGTTACTTCCAGTAACTATGGCTCTGGAAGTTATGCGATAATATTTTTTAGTGACAGCAAGCCCCGCTTCTTTACTATCTGCGGGGGCCGCCGGTAACTGTTCAATAATGTAATGTATAGATTTATTTGCAGTACTTGATGAAGATTCTTTAACTTGATCAGCATTATTCCAGTTAACCCCTTTCCACCAACCACCTGTAGGAGCCGATGTAGATAAGTACAAACCTCGGTTACTAGCGACTGTACTACTTGTAGTAAGTGCTGTATTGTATGTTGCATCAGGGTCAATCAGTTTTTCAGCCTCACGCAAAGTGAGTTCTGCTGCATGCAACGCTTCTTTATATTGGCGATCATTATTGACCATTTTTTCATCAAGAATATTAACACTCATCACAGAAACGCCTAACAAAGTCATAATCAATAAAATAATTAAGCTAAGCACTAAGATGGCGCCTTTCTGTTTATTAGAAGAATTAATCAACTTCATTTTCATAGTCAACTGATAAAGTTAGATTGTTTAAAGAAGTAAAAATATCCAATATTTTATAAAACAACATTTCTGAGTGTTATTGTCGTGGTATAAACTTTATATATCCGCTTGTCAGCGGCTGTTTTGGAATTAAAATTAGAACTGGCTGTTGATTTAAATAAATCAGGCTCACCATCAGCGTTATTATCAAACACTGTATTCATCGGGTCATCTGTAAGGTTTGGAAAAGAAAATGTATTTTTAGACAAAGCATCTTCTGAGCTTAAAACAAGCCCTAATTTAATACTCAATACCTTTGTCCAGTCTGTTACAGATGATGCATTTACATACTGATTCACTGAACCATTAGCATCACTATCAAAACCATACAAAAGTTGCATATTGGTCACATTGTCAGCCAAAATCACTTCTACAGGTGATGCTCCATTAATTGTGCAAATTAAATTAGTCCCACTTAGAGAAAAACTTAACTCCACAAGTGTATTTCCAACTGATGCTCCTTCGCAATCAAGGATTCGCCCATCAGCTGAGCCGGCACTAGTAACACTACCTTGAAAACGAATATTAATTTGATCAGCTTGAGCAAGACCTCCTTCTGTTCCACTGATATATTGTCCTGAATTTGGAAATAAAGCCGTTGTTTCTGAAAAAACATCAGAAACACTATCCTGCCAAGGAAGCATTCTATAGCCTGCTAACCGCATATTTCCAGCCAAAAACTCTAAAGAAAAACGACTATTTTCGCTAATTCTAGTCACAGCATTTTGAACACTATAAGACAGCTTGGTAGAAACAAACATTTGTATCACACCAGCAATTAGGAACAAACCAATAGTCATAGCTATCATAACTTCAACAAGTGTCATTCCTTCCTGTTGCACTGGACTAAAAGAATTATTTTTCATCTCATCACAATGCTGTTGTTACTGAAAAACGGGTACTTGCATTGCCATCACGATTATCATCCCAGAACACAGTAATTTTATGGTTAGGGCCAGCACTGCAAGATGGCGTTGATGTATCTGCACAAGTTGCAGTCGAGGTATCAGTACAAATTAAATTCGATGAACTGTCACACGATGGAGCAGAGGCATCAGAACAGGTTGGAAGCGCACCATCATCACACGATGCACTGCGCTCTATTTCAACAGTACCATACCCAAGGGGAAGTTTTTTAGACAAGCCTTTTCCCCAAGCATAAATATCATACAAAGCCAACTCTGCATCATCACAACTACTGGCAACACAATTTTTACCTGGATTGGAAGATAAGGTGGATGTATCAATTGCCGCATAACGATTATTGTCAAGTCCTTCTGAATTTGCTCGCATTCGATCAGCCATATCATTAATATTACTAACCACTTGTGATTTTAAATTAGCATTATGATTAACTTTTAATCCATAGCCTTGCAATGCTAATAAGCCGAGAATACCCACAGAAATTACAAACGTTGTGATTAATACCTCTATCATAGAAAAACCTGAATTTACTTCTATATCGTTGATAAATAAAACTTTATTTTTCATAATCAACAACTCAGGTGTGTAGAGGACGATGACCAACGGCCTGTTTTACTTAAAATTTTTGTCTTAAAGCTAGTTCCATCACTATCACAAAATGTAAAAGTGGATGCTGAAGTAAACCCTTTTGTATTTATTTTAACCACTAAAGAAGAAGCAGAAATGCTGATACTATTATCAATAGCTTCATGAATTTTTAGTACACAATCTTCACCTGATTCACAAAGCGTAGTATCTCCATTGTCATCTAGATCCCCATCATGATTTATATCTATAAAAACTATCCAGCCGTCATCCCAATCTGAGGTACTATCGCAGTCTGTACCTTCCGTATTACGAGAACATAAGGTTACATATTCCCCTTGTGTAACAGCTATGTTTCTTGCGTAATGGAAAAAAGAATTAAATTCATTCAGTAAGGTTGTTTGCCGATTATCCTTAATCACAGATGAAAAACTTGGTATTCCTACCGTTAGTAAAAGTGCCACTACTGCCACCACGATCATTAGCTCAATTAAAGTAAAGCCATTTATGACTTTTCCTTTGATGCTAAAGAACTGTTGGTAGTCTCTTGTTATATCCATAAATAAACATATTTCTAAATAAATAATGAGAACGTCGAATGAAAGTGTCTGTGGAAAGTATAGAAAAGAAAATCAAGATATCAAGGCTTGTTTAAGAAGTAGCTGGGCAATTATCAGAAGGCGATCACCTAGCTATTTACCAACTTATTGAAAACTAACTATCAAGAAATAATTTTTTCAGTTAAAAAATAAAATGTATTTACTGAGAAAGGAAAGTTGTAATGCCAGAAATTCCTTGAGCACCAAATTTTTGCGCAATGGGTTTATCTGTTTGTTGCATGCCACCTAATGCAAAAACGGGAAGGTTAACGTTATTTGTTAATATTTTGAACGAATCCCATCCTAAAGGAGAGACTCCAGGATGAGTTTTTGTTGGTAATACGGGTGCCAACACAACAAAATCAACACCTATTTGTTCGGCATGTTGTAATTCAAGTGAATTATGACATGATGCAGCAACCCACTTGTATCCTGTGGGCTTTTGTTTTAATGCTAGCAAATGTTGTGAGGTTAAATGAATACCGTCTGCATTAACTTTATCAGCACATTTTACCGCTGAATTTACTAATAGATAAGCACCCTTTTCTTCACATAATGGAGTTGCTAATTTAAAGAATTGTTTTACTTCCTTGGCAGATATGGCTTTTATCCTTGCTTGAATTAACTTTATTCCTTTATTTAAGATTATCTTTAATTTTATCAATAACTCGTCTTCATCTTCACCATTTAGTATTGCATATTCAGTAGGCAACCTTGCCGCTGTGATAATAGGGTAATTTGCTTTTGGGAACGAGTGTTTTATCAGGCGTTCAGGACTTACCCATTTTATTTTTTGTCCCTCACAACCGAGAGGGTTTCCTAAAAAAAGTGTGACTGTCCAGACATCTAACAATACATTTACATCTGTATATTGATGCTTGATTTTAATCAAAGGCATTAATGCTTGCACCGCAATACCAAGCTCTTCTTTTAATTCTCTTGTTAGCGCATGCTCGACAGATTCATTCAACTCAACCTTTCCTCCCGGAAATTCCCATAGACCTCCTTGATGAGATGATTGATGCCTAAGTGAAATTAGAATATTACCTTCCCTATCTTTAATAACACCGACAGCAACATGTAAAGGAGTTTTAGTCTTCATATTCTAGTTTTTATTTCATGCAGAGTAACTTTTTTCCTGCTAAGAAAGCTATCGAAAAAAAGCTGAAATAAGATCTTGTATAGATAAGTTCCCTTCTTTCGAAAAAGGGATTTGTCCTACTGAAGTCATGACACTTCCATTAAAAGTATATTCAGCTTCTCCTCTATTCAATACACTTTTTGCTGCTTTAACAAGGTCATCAACATTAAGCATAATGGGCAGTGTAACTAATTGAGTTGAATGTGCTGCCAAGCTTTGCTCACTTTCAGCATCAATACTGCCAATGATCATCTGGTTTAGAACAATATCTCCTGTCATTCCTGAGATTGGTAAGGAAAAAGCATTAGGGTTATACAAAGCTATTTTAAAAATAGCCTGTTTATTTTTTACAGAAAAAGCGGCTAATTCAACACCTTTTACTTCGGGTGAATCAACAAATGCCTTGACTAAACTAGTTCCACAGCCTAATAAAGATAAAGACAATAAAAGAATGAGTGCTGATTTTCTCATGTTCTGTATTCTGCATTAATCCGTACATAATCATATGAAAGGTCGCAAGTTAGCACTTCTTCCTTAGCATCCCCTCTCCCTAAAATAACACGAACAAGAATTTCTTCCTGATTCATAACTCGTTGTCCTTGCTCTTCTGTATATCGACTAGATCGAGAACCATTTTTTACAATACAGATGTCATCCAGATATATTTCTATCTTTTCTAAATCCATTTGTTCTATTTCAGATCGGCCAACAGCGGCTAGAATTCGTCCCCAGTTTGGGTCGCTAGCAAAAAAAGCGGTTTTAACCAAAGGAGAATGAGCTATCGTTTTACCCACCCTTAATGCTTCCTCGTTATCGAATGCTTCTTCAATACTTATTTTTATCAGCTTAGTTGCTCCTTCCCCATCTCTGATAATTAACTCAGCTAATCGTTTACAAACATCATTAACAGCTTTTGAAAATATTTTATAATGTTCACTATTCTCTGTAATTTCAGGTACAGAAGAATGCCCGCTTGCCATTAAAATACAAGAATCGTTTGTTGAAGTATCACCATCGACAGTGATTCGATTAAATGACTGCTCTGCTGCATCAAATAAACATTGTTGTAAAAGTGTTTGACTTATATTAGCATCCGTTGCCACAAAGCTCAGCATAGTTGCCATATTAGGCTGAATCATCCCTGAACCTTTTGAAATGCCGGTGATAGTAATAGTCTCTCCTTCTATTTCAATCACAGTTGTCGCACCTTTTGCAAAGGTGTCAGTCGTCATAATTGCATGAGCAGCTTTATTCCAATGATCTTCACTCAAAGAAGAAACTACTTTAGGCAACACTGCTTCAATTTTTTCAACAGGTAAATTCTCACCAATAACACCTGTCGAAAATGGTAAGACTTGTTGCTTATTTGCCTTTAAAATAGAAGCCAAAGATGAACAGCAAGTCTCAGCATCTTTCATACCTTGCTCACCTGTCCCAGCATTTGCATTTCCTGAATTAATCAACAACCAACGGGGGTTATACTGTAAATGATCTTTTGCAATATGAACCGGGGCTGCACAAAAGGCATTTTGTGTAAATACGCCAGCACATGTTGCACTCTCCGTCATCTCAATAATAAGAACATCATCCCTTTCTGCTTGTTTTATTCCCGCATTACCTGTGCTTA
>JAKIVF010000214.1 GCA_021647145.1 Methylococcaceae bacterium
TTTAAAACGTAATAAAGAACGTTCGAGTCCACGCTCCATACGTTTTATTTTAACTCCTGATCAGCCCGTTAAAATGCTTATGGAACCTTGGGGGTTTGAAATAATATGTAAGCGCAGTTTGTTTAAAGGAAATAAACAGGAAGAAGTACGCATATGGGGTCGTCGCCGATTATTTATACTTGAACGACTGTTGCCAATAGTAAAAAAAATTAAAGTTAGTTTGCTGGGCACAGGGTTGCCCAGTTTTTGGGTAGCTGAAATGCAGGGTATGAGTTTTACTCTAGGTTTATCCGGGTGGAGTGCCAATGACTTTTCTCGTATGGGACATTTTGATCTTATGGCTCCTCGTGGAGAAGTTGATAGTACTACTGCAGAAAATGTCTTCAATGCGCTTCAAGAAAACTGGGTAGAATCAGCCTCGTCACTTTCAAAACGTTTAGGTTTAGATGAACTCACTATTAAATCTGCATTAGGGATTTATTCACAATATGGCCGTGTTCTCTATGACATGGATAACGACCTTTATCGAATTCGAGAACTAAGTAAAGACCCTTTACCCATGAATCAACTTCGTTTTAATAATGAACGAGAGGAAAAAGCCACTAACTTTATTAAAGCAAATTTAGTATCTGTTATCAGCAAAGAAACAGACCAAGAAAAAACGGTTATCAAAGGAGAAGTGGTTGATAATGGGACACACTTTAAACCTGAAATTAGTATAGATAGCGATATGCGATTAGTAGCCGCAAGTTGTAGCTGTCATTTTTACTATCAAAATAAAATAAACCAAGGGCCCTGTGAACATATGCTAGCCATTCGTTTGCTTTAAATCTGATGAACCTAACACCATCGGTTAACAATGTATTATGACCTTTTCACAGTCACGTTGATTGGGCTTTTTGATGAAATGATTTTCCTGAGGACTCAACGGCCTGCTTAAGTTCCTTATCAGGTAGGCGTTTTCTGGCATCACCCGCCTTTATTGAGTTGGCTGAGCAGCCTTGGTATAACTGTTCTGAAAGAACATAATTAACAGCTTGTCTACAGGAGCTATAAATCCTGATCACTTGAAAAATGAACGCTTTAAGTTAAGTGTGCCTAATGGAGTGAATATATGATCTCTGCTGCTCTGTGGGTGTTCAATAATCTGTTCCAAAGCATCCGTATCTGAAATTGGCAGAGGAGAGAATTAAAGACATGGAGTTTTTGAATTTGCGAATTTGATGCAATATGCTTTTTTTGTATTATTAGACAAGGTTAAATTCTTTAATCAGATTAGTTTTATTAAGTAATTCATTTATATCTGATTGCAAAGGAGAGTTTAACCTTCACTAAACTCTTTATCTAATTGAAATGTATAAATAATAGGCTGTTAAGAAAGTAGTAATTAGAGTCGGAGTAAGGTTAATCATAGCATATTTTATTCTGATCCCAATTTTTTTGACAACGGCTGGCTAAGGGGAGCCCCCAATTATTTAGTCATTTTGTTCATAAATTTCTTGCCATAACTAGGGAAAGGATATTAAATTCCTAACATAATATAGAAAAGGCAATTACTCCTTTTTTCGACTTCAGCTACTAATTAAGTATGGTTTACTAAGTATCGAAAGAAAGTGCTGGCTTCTGATGCTAATATGGAATGAGCATTAACACAATTCCGTTTATTCAAGCACTCTCACAAATTAATAGGAATAAATGATGAAAAATACTAAAGTAACCAATAGAAGTTTGAGATTTATCTCTCCAATTATCACTTGAATTATACTTTTTTTCACCTGTAAACATAGTATCAGCTGATAATCTGAACGATTCGGATAAACTTTTTAATTAGGCAGAGTTAGAATACCCACAATTTTTTCCTTCAACAAAAGATAAAACCCAACAGATTGAAGGTTATCTAGCTCGCTATTATATACGGATAACTTACCACCACCTCCTGTATGTGTAGGGGAGGTGGCTTTAGCCCTTATCAGACAGGTTGTTTTGAATATCACTTAGCAGCGGATAAGTGTCATCTTACATCAAAAAGGACCCTTTCAAGGTAATATGTATATAAGATGGGGGAAATTCAATGTACATCAAATATTGTTTCTGAGGGCAAGAAAACACAGCGACGTATAAATAAGTTTAATAATCTTCTGGTACAAGAGTGACTTGTAATTTAAAGTGATTTTGGTCAATGGTAATCCATTGTTTTTTACTAATAAAACCTTTTCTACTGATTTCAATATTATAATCGCCTGGAGCGAGCTTCATCCCGTTTTGGTATATTTTCTTTAGATTAAGAAAACGAACTTGAGCTGCCTCTGGATTAGTATAAATAGTAAGTTTGTACGCAGCTTTATCGGGGTTATTAAAGTTGCTTATTAGTTTGTCAGTATTAGTTT
>JAKIVF010000101.1 GCA_021647145.1 Methylococcaceae bacterium
TGAATTTGATGCGGTGGAGTAAAAAAGGACTAACGAATTTTCAAGCTAGCATTGAAAAATTTATTGATTCACCTGATGCTTTAGTTTCTATGTTAAAGAAAGTGAATTTTTTATGAGAAAGTTGTGGTAGAAGACCCATGCCGAAAAATCATCCATATTGATATGGATGCTTTTTTTGCTGCGGTGGAACAGCGGGATTTCCCAAAATATCGAAATAAACCCATCATTGTTGGAGGCAAACCAGATACTAGAGGTGTTGTCGCAACCTGTAGTTATGAAGCTCGTCAATATGGCATCCATTCAGCGATGCCTTCTTCTCAAGCCTATCGATTATGCCCTCAGGCTGTTTTTGTAAAACCTCGCTTCGAGGCATACAAAGAAGCTTCTTCTATTATTCGGCAAATTTTTTCAAACTATACCGAATTATTTGAACCCTTATCTCTTGATGAAGCCTATCTTGATGTTAGTAATAATACATCCCATCAAGGGTCAGCAACACTTATTGCTAAAGATATTAAGGCTTCTATTGTAAAAAAAACACATTTAGTTGCATCCGCCGGTATTTCCTACAATAAATTCCTTGCTAAAATTGCTTCTGATATGGATAAGCCTAATGGGCTTTATTTGATAACACCAGAGCAAGGAAACCAATTTGTTGAAAAGCTTAGTGTGGGCAAGTTTCACGGTGTAGGTAAGGCGACTGAAAAAAAGATGCATACTTTAGGGATAAAAACAGGAATCGATATTAAAGAACAATCACTTCCTTTTTTACTAAAAAATTTTGGAAAAGCAGGGCACTATTATTACAATATCGCAAGAGCTATTGATCATCGACCAGTTAATAACCATAGATACAGTAAATCTGTAGGTGTTGAAACTACTTTTCAAGTTGATATTAAAGATCGCCGCCAAGTTTTACAACATTTAGACCTGCTTTTCAACAAAGCATTAAAAAAACTAGAGGCTAAAAAAATGGCAGCTCAAACTTTAACGGTAAAGATTAAATACCATGATTTTGTACAAATCACCCGTAGCAAGACTTTATCAAAGATAATTACTGACTCAACTGAAAAAAATTTAATTTTAGAAGGATTATTAAAAAATACAGAAGTAGGGCGCCGTAAAATTAGATTACTAGGTGTTACCCTATCATCATTCAAAGACCCTACACAGTTGTTAAAATACCAACAGATGGACTTGTTTGAATAAATACTCTATTCCGCATTCATTATTAACTCTTTTAAATACTGATATAAAAGTCGTGATGATTTAGGTGCCTTTTCTTCTTTGGCTTCTTTTTGTGCATTACGCTGAAGCTGTCTTAAATACTGATGATCTGCATTTGAATATTGATTTAATAACTCAGTTAACACATCATTTCCATGACTCGCCATTAATCTATCTCGCCATAGTTCTGCTTGATGATGCTCTCTTACACCATGAGCACTTTTTGTTTTTATCCGATTAATATTTTCCATGATTTTTGTCAGGTCAATATCCCGTAACTGAGCAGTAATAAACTTAAGTTGCCGTTTTCTAGCCGGTTTTGTAGAGGGCATATTTTTTGCCGCTATAATTGCATTTTCAATTGATTCAGGTATCTCCATGGTCGTTAGTTGAGGTTTTGTTAAGTGCGTCAACTCCTCAGCCAAAACAGATATTTCAGCAATATCTCTTTTTATTTGGGTTTTATTCGGTCGTATTGCATAATATTCTATTAACTCCCCATTTTCATCATATTCTGGTTCTTCATCTCCACCATATGCTATATCACTGTTTTTCATGTATTAAACCATCGCTATCAAAAAGACTACAAATATAATGACAAAACCAATGGGGACTAAAAACCCCACCCAATCAGATTCAGCATTTTTACCCATCTTTAATGATGCCCCGATTCCAGGTTTCATCCAAAAAATAACACCAAGTGCTATTACACCTATTAATAAATTTTCCCAAATTGAAAATTCCATTAGCTACCCCTTTATTTAGTGATTATTATAATCTTTTATTTGTTTTTCCCAAATCGCAGTTTTTTGATGTAAGGTCATTCTTGCATGGGCTGGACTGGTTGAAGGTAACCGACAATAGTTTAAAGAAGAAAATTGTTCACTTATTGTGGGGAAAACATATTTTTTATAAATAGTTTCAGCCTTAGCACCATTAAAACATACCTTTTTTATTGCTGTATGTGTGGAAAAAAATTGATAAAAATCATTTGTTTTTATTGAGTCCATTTTAATCGCGGTATCAAGACTTCCGTGCCGGTAACAACTTTGTAATACATCCCACACTGCGATATTATTTTTTATAAGCAATTGTTTTAATTTATTATAATTTAGTATTTGATGGGCAGATTGACTAGCAAATAAAGAAAGTATGATTGGCCAAAAAGCATTGCGTTCATGTCCATAATATTGCTGTTTTTTTAGCGATGCTTCGCTAGGCATTGAGCCTAAAATTAAGACCGTTGCACTCTCTTCGGCAATGGCTGTAAACCCGGAAATATTTTTCAAAACACTCGATTTGCTCTTAAAAATAAATTCTACCTTAACGATATATTTGAGATAATGCACGTTTTTATTAACAATAATATTTGCCATGTGGTTTAAAAACCTAGCTCTTTACCGATTTACCGAACCGTTTACCTTATCCACTGATGAACTTTCCGCGAAAATAAACGATAAACGCTTTCGTCCCTGTGGCAGTCATGATGAATTTAGTATGGGGTGGACCTCACCCGTAGGCAATACTGTAGAGCAGCTTATCCATGAGTCAAATGGGTTTATGATGCTATGCCTGAAAAAAGAAGAAAAAGTTATTCCTGCTGCTGTAATTGCTGAAATGCTTCAAGAGAAAGTATCCGAAAAAGAGGAACAAGAAGCCAGAAAACTATCTAAAAAGGAGCGAACCGCTTTAAAAGATGAGTTGATATTTGAGATTTTACCTAGGGCCTTTTCATTCTCAAAAAAAACTTATGCCTATATTGACCCTAAAGGTGGCTGGATAGTGGTTGATGCTGCTTCAGCTAAAAAAGCAGAAGATTTACTGAGTTTTTTACGAAAATGTATTAGTTCATTACCTGTGACACCTATTAATACGATTGATAAACCAGCGATTATAATGACCCAATGGTTATCAGATAATCAATCTCTCCCTAAAGACTTAGTGATTGAAGACGAATGTGAATTGCGCTCACCAGAAGAAGATGGAAGTATTATCCGTTGTAAACGCCATAACCTTGGTTTACCAGAAATAACTAATCATTTGGATACCGGTAAACAAGTAATAAAACTAGCTGTTAACTGGACGGACCGTTTGTCTTTTATTGTTGATGAAAATCTCTCAATTAAACGTTTAAAATTCTTGGATTTAATACAAGACCAAGTTGCAGATACGGAAGCAGAGGATGAAATTTCTCAATTTGACGTGGATTTTTCAATTATGTCTTTAGAGCTCTCAAATTTTATACCACGATTAGTTGAAATATTTGGGGGAGAAAATAAAACATAAGTGGTTTTGAGCTAGAATTATAAAGAGCACCTCTATTATTAATAGCTGAATGGATAAGTTGAGCCCAAAATATCCACCCAACTATTAAGATAGAGTTTTTAAAAAAATTATGCAAGCTCTTGGTTAAGTTACTTTAACTTCGATAATAATTAATTGCCAGATTCCATAGCCAAGGATATTAGAAACCCTATGTCAAAGTTTAGTAAACTTTTATTTTACCCTCTATTAATCACCAGTCAGTTTATTATTGCGGATATTTTACCTTATCCAAAAAACTCAGGTGATATTCTGGTTGGAAATAAACCATCTCCTATTCAGTATACATTCGCTAAGGAAGAGGACACATTACTGGATATTGCCAGAACGTTTAATATGGGGCAAAATGAAATTCTGATGGCGAACCCTAAAGTTGATCGATGGTTGCCTGGAAAAAATACCAAGGTAAATATTCCTATTAGTCGCCTATTACCTGATACTCCTCATAACGGCTTGGTTCTTAATCTACCAGAGTTTCGACTCTATTACTATCCAAAACAAAAAAACAACCGGCCTAGAACTGTTATCACTCATCCTATAAGTATAGGTCGAGTAGATTGGGAGACACCGTTAGGGGATACTACTGTTATAGCTAAAAATAAAGACCCTGTCTGGATTCCCACTCAAGCAATTAAGGATGAACATGCGACCGAAGGTGGTAGTTTACCCAATGTTTTTCCTGCAGGGCCTGATAACCCATTAGGACAATACGCTATTAGATTGGGGGTTCCGGGTTATTTAATTCACAGTACCAACAAACCTTTTGGTGTCGGTATGCGTGTTAGCCATGGATGCATCCGAATGTATCCAGAAGATATCGAATTATTGTTTCCAAAAATAAAAAAGGGGTTAAAGGTACATATTGTTAATCAACCTATAAAAGTAGGTTGGTCAGACAATACTTTATATATAGAGGTACATCCAAACTTGGATGATAAAAAAACCAGTTATAATGACAGGTTAGATATTGCTTTAAATTTAATTGAACAGGCAAATAATTACAAAGTTCTAACAATTAAAGGCGGGGTATTAAAACGAGCTTTAACGATTAGTAATGGAATTCCAGTTGCTTTAGCAAAGCGAGATGCTCTCTAGATTTAAAATTAATACTAAATAATATTTATAACCCCTCGAAGGTATAATGCTATCGAGGGGTATCAAGTATAAATTACTTCATCATTGATTTTTTAAACATACGATCAAGTTTACTATTAGTATCTTGAGCATATTGTGCAGCACGACTAGCGGCCGCTTCGGCTGCTGAAGCTTTAGATGCTGCAAGCTCAGAAGCTGATTGTGCTTTAGCTGCATCAGATGATGCAGTTGATATTTGAGAACTTAAGTTATCAATTTGTGATTGTAAGTTATCAATATCAGACGAACTTGCGCAACCTGTTACTAGACCAGCGACAAGAATTACACTTGATATTTTCATTGCTTTCATAGTTTTCCTATAATATAGTTTCAAATTTGGATTTAATAGTTTCTTCTCTCAGTTTATCAAATACCTAAGTACAATTCTCCCTCTTTTTTTAACTTCTTTCCAGTATTATTTTATTTTTTATTATTTTATTGTCACCAACATTCCTTTATTCATCCACTGACTCAACTTGTCTATCTGCTTGTTTGTTAAAGCAATACACCCATGAGTCCAGTTAAATAAATTATGAACTTCTTCACTAGCTACACCTAAGCCATGAATGCCAATGACACCTCCAATAGGTGTATTTTGTGGCGGAACTTTATTTAATTTGTGTGCTTTAATAATGGAATCATAAGAATCATTCGATATATATCCTTTTTTTAATCCATAATTTGCATTATCAATAGATGGATAGTCAAAACCATAGAATTTGTGGAATTTACTTTTATTGTTAACCCAGCTTATTTTATAGGTTCCGACAGGTGTTATATCATCACCTAGTTGTTGTTTAATCCCAGCTCCGTTACGCCCAATTGAAATATTATTCATTATAGCGATTGTCTTAAGTCCTTTTTTTACTTCAAGGTTTAGTGTCTGGGTGTCGACTAATAACCAAACAGGTTCGCCTGCCTGTGCTGACATAGAAAAAAATGTAAAACTCAGAATTAAAACTTGTGCAATCCGAAATTTCTTCATAAAAACCTACATTAAAATAAAATTTTGGTGTATTTTAAACATATTAATTATTGTCTCAGTAAGGTTAAAAAATGCAAATAAATACTCAAGCTACTACCCCCTACAATGATCAAAAACCTGGCACTTCTGGACTAAGAAAAAAAGTAACTGTTTTTCAACAAGAGAATTACTTAGAAAATTTTGTCCAATCAATTTTTAATTCTTTACAAGATTTTCAAGGAACATCTTTAGTCTTAGGTGGTGATGGTCGATTTTTTAACCGCGAAGCCATACAAATTATTATAAAAATTGCTGCCGCCAATGGTTTTGGCGAACTTATTATTGGTCAGGGTGGGTTGTTATCCACACCTGCCGTATCAAACTTAATCAGAATTAATCATGCCTTTGGTGGAATCATTCTTTCTGCAAGTCATAACCCCGGAGGCCCTGATGAGGATTTTGGGATTAAATATAATGTCAGTAATGGAGGTCCTGCCCCAGAAAAATTTACTGATGAACTATACACAAATACAACCACTATTTCAGAATACAAAATTGCAGATATTTCTGATGTCGATATAGATAGTATAGGTCAACAAAAAATAGATGCATTAATTGTTACCATAATTGATCCAGTCACTGACTATGCTGACCTAATGGCAAACATTTTTGATTTTAACTTAATTAAAAGTAGCATCACTTCGAGCAAAATAACCCTCTGTTTTGATGCTATGCATGCAATTACCGGCCCTTATGCAACTCATATTCTGGAACAACAATTAGGTGCACCTAATGGGACTGTTATTAATGGTGTTCCTCTGGAGGATTTTGGTGGAGGACATCCTGATCCCAATATGGCTCATGCAAAAGAATTAACAAATAGAATGTTTGGTAGTAATCCGCCTGTTTTTGGGGCAGCATCAGATGGTGATGGCGATCGTAATATGGTGATGGGGGCAAATATTTTTGTCACCCCAAGTGATAGTTTGGCGATTATGGCAGCAAATGCCCAACTGATTCCAGCTTATGCTAAAGGTATTTCAGGTGTGGCTCGATCAATGCCTACCAGTCAGGCAGTTGATAGAGTTGCTAAAAAATTAGGGCTCCCTTGTTTTGAAACACCGACAGGCTGGAAGTTTTTTGGTAATCTTTTAGATGCAGGAAAAATTACTTTATGTGGAGAGGAAAGTTTTGGATCAGGATCAGATCATGTCAGAGAAAAAGATGGATTATGGGCGGTTTTATTCTGGTTAAATCTGGTCGCTAAAAAAGACCAGTCTGTTGAAGAGATAGTCATTGAGCATTGGAAAACTTTCGGTCGTGATATTTATTGTCGCCATGATTATGAGGCCGTAGATATAGATATTGCTAATGAAATTTTTGATCATTTAATCAGCCAATTACCTGCCCTGGTAGGTCAACAATTTGCTGAGTATACAGTTAAATATGCAGATGAATTCAGCTATACAGACCCAGTAGATCAAAGTGTAAGTAATAACCAGGGCATTCGTATTGGTTTTGAAAATGGCTCACGTATTATTTTCCGTTTATCAGGAACGGGAACAGTAGGTGCTACATTAAGAATTTACTTGGAGAAATTTGAAGCTGATAGTAATAAGCACAAGCAAGATGCCCAAGAGGCACTGGCCTTTTTAATAGAACTGGCCGAACAGTTTTGTGAAGTAAAAAAACGGACAGGTAGATCAAAGCCAACAGTTATTACTTGATTAAATAACCTCTTGAAGGTCGTATTTTATACTGAATAACAACGATGACTATCAATTTTGACCCTGAAAATACGGCATTATTACCAGGTGTTAACTTAATAGAAGCAAGCGCAGGCACGGGTAAAACATATACCATCGCCATGCTTGTTTTACGTTTTGTAGTTGAGAAAAAATTAGATATTAAGAAAATCTTGGTCGTTACTTTTACTAAAGTGGCGACTGAGGAACTAAAAAATAGAATTCGGTCTCGTTTAGTTGAGGCTAGACTGGCTGTCATTAATTTGAATAATGAGGAGCTGAATACCGAGCTCTACCCTGATAAAATTGATATTAAAATTAAGCAATGGCTTAATAGTCTTGATATAGAACCAGATCTTATTTTACAACGTCTACATAATGCATTATTAGATATTGATCAGTCAGTTATATTCACAATCCATGGATTTTGTCAGCGTATTCTAGCTGAACATGCATTGGAAAGTGGACAGTTATTTGATACAAAACTAACGAGTGATATTAGTGAAATTAAGCAAACTATTTCGGACGATTTTTGGCGAAAAAATATTTATCAGAGGTCTGCCTGGGAAACGTCTTTACTAACAGCACATTATCCTACACCTGATAAATTACTAGCTAGTGTTGATTTTATTACAGCTGATCTAACTGTTTTTCCTGATTATGAAGATCTAGATCAAAAGTTGATTGAGTTGAAACAACTCTGCAATAAAAATAACTCGGCTATTAAAACATCACTCTCTTTTTTACAAAAAACACTAGTAGAAGGGAAATTTAAAGTTAATTTTGAAGGTGAATTTGAAACAGTCAATCAATCAATTTTAGACTGGCTTAATAACAATAGTTTAACAATACCTGATTTTTCTTTATTTACCAAACAAGGACTACTTAATGCATTAAATGGAAATAAATTTAGAAAAAGTAATGCGAATCCTCTTTCATCAGATGAGCAAAAACAAACATATATTGATTCTTTGAATTTTGACTCTGCACCTTTTGAGCAACTGAACTCGAGTATTAATAAATTAAGTATAGTCTTTCGACGAGCTCTTCTTAAAACACTGCATGAAAAAGTTAGTAATAAGCTGCAAGAATTAAATATTGTATCGTTTGATGATTTAATCACCCGTCTTGTCGATGCGTTAGCCGGAATAAAAGGACAATCTTTACGAGAAGATATTCAACAACAATATCAAGTAGCTTTAATTGATGAGTTTCAGGATACAGATCAAAGCCAGTGGTATATTTTTTCTACCTTGTTTAAGTCCAAAGAACACTCGCTTTATTTAATCGGTGATCCTAAACAGGCAATCTATAAGTTTAGAGGAGCAGACATACAATCTTATTTTACCGCTAAAACACATGCTGCCCATCAATTTAGTCTGGGTTTTAACTGGCGTTCCTGCCCACAGTTAGTAGAAGCTATTAATGTATTCTTTAGTATCAAAAATCCATTTTTTTCAGAAAAGTTAAATTTTAACCCCATTAAGCCCGCAATGGCTCCAGAAGAGGGTGGATTAGTAAAACAAGGTAGACCTTTACCCCCTTTAGTTTTATGGCAACTAGATAAAAGTGATAAAGAAATTTGGACAGCAGGAAAGGCTGCAAATGAAATTAAAATAGCCGTTGTTAATGAAATTTTAGATTTACTTCTCCCTGTATTTAGTCTTCAAAAAAATAGTCATGGCAATAATGTCCATCCTAGAGATATTGCTATTTTAGTAAGAACCAATCCACAGGCAAAAGATTTTCAACAGGCTTTAAATGAAGCTGGCGTTACTGCCGTCATTAATAGCAAAGAGTCCGTTTTTTCTTCAGCTGAAGCTAGTGATCTTTATTTTTTATTACTAGCCATTGCCGAGCCAACAAATATTCTATTCATCAAACAAGCATTAACACTCCCTTGGTTTGATCTTAATGGCCAACAATTGTTACGAGTTCTTAATGATGAATTCGTGTTGGACAGCTGGTTTTCTCGTTTTCAAAACTATAATTTATTATGGAAAAACAAAGGCCTAATGGTGATGATTGTACAGTTTCTTTCTGTAGAAAGAGTATCCCCTCACTTATCAAAAAATATATTAGCTGAAAGATGTCTTACCAATTTGGAACATTGTATCGAATTAGTCCAGCAAGCAGTGGTTGATGAGCATTTAGGTATAAATAAAACATTAGCCTGGTTACATAAAAATATTACAAAAGCATCTTCAGGTTCTATTTCCTCTGATGAGGATCAACAACTCAGGTTAGAAAGTGATGAGGATTCTGTAAAAATCATTACCATGCATAGTGCTAAGGGGCTCGAATACCCTATCGTTTTTTGTCCTTTTTTATGGCAAAGAAGCGATCGATTAAATAAAGAAAAGTTACTGATTAAATGCCATAAAAACTCAAAAATGATAGCTGATTTAGGCTCAGATAATTATGAAGATCATCGTAAAATAGCGCTAGATGAAGAATTGGCAGAGGATTTACGAATTTTCTATGTAGCGATCACTCGCGCCAAATATCGTTGCTATATTAATTGGGCAGATGTGCGAACAAAAGATAAACCTAATAATTCTGCAATGGCTTATTTACTGAATTTTTATGCAGATGATTTTTTGTTACAACAGGAAAAGCTTACACAATATAGTCTTGATTATCCATTAGCTTTTGAATACCGCTTATTGAATAGTGAAGAAGAAATTACTAGACACTGGAAGTCGCAGGTAGTAAATAACAAGCTATCATATAAACAAAGACAACGATCACTTTATACTCACTGGCAAATGAGTAGTTATACCGCACTGTCATCTTTGAGTATTAATGAAACACCCGAATTACCAGATGATAAAGCTAGAGAAAATACTATCAGTAAAGAGTTAGAGCAAGACGATTTAGAGTTACCGAGAGGGGCTAAAACAGGTAATGTAATCCATGATTTGTTAGAGAATAATTCATTTAAATTGTTAGCTGAAGATGGTGATATTAGTCTTCAACGAGATAAATCCTGTTTACGCTACGGATTAAAATGCAACGACCCAGATCAAATAGACCAACTATTATACCGGACAGTCAAGACAGAGTTAACAAGTGAAAATGATAGTTTTTGTCTAAAAGATTTGACAGACCAGCAGTGCTTAAAAGAAATGCCATTTTATTTATCTATGAAACAAATGGATGTTAGTCAAATAAACCATATTTTAAAAGGTGACCCAACTTTTCAATCTTTATCTACTAAAACATTATGTGGTTATTTGACGGGATTTATTGATTTAATTTGTGAATATAACGGACGATATTATGTGATAGATTATAAATCTAATGGGCTTAGTTCGTATAACCAGGATTCATTAACCACATCTATGCGAGAACATAATTATGGTTTGCAGTATTGGATTTATACATTAGTTTTACATCAGTATCTTAAAAAGAGATTATCCGGATATTGTTATGAGCAACATTTTGGTGGTGTAATGTATTTGTTTGTTCGGGGGATGGGTGGAGAAAATAAAAATAACGGCATTTATCAGGTCAAACCTGAACTAGTGAAAATTGAACAATTAGCTAATTTATTTATTTTAAAATCATAATTTAGGCACAAAATGCCGTTTTTTTATTTTTTTTTATTTAAAATAAATGAGGCAAATAAGCTAGATAAAATGATTAATAAAAGATTGAGTGATATGCCTTAATTTAATAATGGCAAATGGCACATAATGTATTTATTTGTACTCCTTTTATTGTATATTTCCTCACAATACCTTTGCCGCAAAGTGTTAAAGAGCAATTCATGTGCCACAAAACAGGTGTAGTGATGTGCGTCAAAATGCCACATTTCAATTAAGGAAGTTGATCAGTAAACTGTAAGTGACTCTTGTATGCGACCCCTCCCTCTTGGGGAAGACTAGAGTTGAACATCCTTCCTCTCATGCGGTCTATATAGTTTTATATCGACCGCATATTTTTGGAGTTTTCTATGCACCGTAACTATCAATCAATTTATTCTTATGTTCAAAGTCATCAAAAATTAACTATTCAAACTGCTTTTCATGAGGCAGGCCATGCTGCTAGTATTTATATTAGAAATAAAGAAAAGCAATTGCCTCCCGTTTTTTTTCAGATTGAAATAACCCCTCCAACAGAAAATAATAATCAGTTATATTCTGCTAAAGTAATAGATGGTCAATTAATAAAGGATCTCCCAATTGCAGGAATTAAAAGTCTTGAATATTTATCTATTGAGGAACGACGAGATTACCAAATCGCTTACGAAGCAGATGTTGTAAATTTATTGGTTGGTCCTTTGGCCGAAGCTAAATATGTTTTAGAGAGAGATGATGAGCCATTTAGCTTAGATCTTTTAAATACCCATGCATTAAATTACTACGGTGGTTCTTCTGATATTAGAAAAGCGTATGATTATATTAATTTTTTTATTTCGTCTGAACAACATCGAGAAGTTAAAATGCATGAATTATTTGTACAAGCATTTCGATTCATTGAAAACCAAGTCAATTGGACTTGTGTAGAAAATTTAGCGAAGTACCTTTTGCAGAGCAAAAAAGAAGTGCTTTCATGCGAAGATGCAGTAAAAATATTTGACCGTTCTTTAGCTGCCTAATAACTAATGCTAAAGGGGCTGTATCTTCTTTTCTCAAAATACCATTAGAAGTACTAAGTACCCACGTAAAATTAATTTAACGAAAAAAGGTATAAAATAAACAATTATTTACTGCCTTAACTTCAAGTGATATACATCAAAGAATTAACGACCGAAGAAATCATCACCTTAAACGAGATGC
>JAKIVF010000102.1 GCA_021647145.1 Methylococcaceae bacterium
GTGCATTCGAGGCAGTAGAAACGGGAGACCTAATACTTCCTCAATAATTGCTTTTACTTTAGACTACTTCTATTCATCGATGAATAGAAGTAGTCTTTAATTATTTCTAAATCTTAAATACAAAAAACGTTCTAAACCTTATGCTCTCAAGGTTAGTAAAAATATTAACATTTACCTTAATAAGCTACTTTGTAGCTCAAACCTACTCAAGCCATTTACGCTACCAAGATAAATCAATAATCATTATTCTTATAGTATTTGGAGGAGTATTCTATTTCCTCCCTTCTTATATGAACTATTTTTTTGGATATTATAACCATTGGCGTGGATATGGTGGAGCTGAATCATACCCCGAGATAATATGGAAAATTTTAGGCCTCTTTTTTACTTTTATTGGTATGTACCTATTAGTCCATCATAATATTGTTAATTTAACGATATAAACTTGTAAACTTATATTTTTTTCTGCTTCTAACATTCTATTAGATTCACCGCTAGCCCACCACGCGATGTTTCCTTGTATTTTGTTTGCATATCAGCCCCTGTTTCTCGCATGGTTTTAATCACTTTATCTAGTGATACAAAATGGGAGCCATCACCTCTTAAAGCAATACGAGCAGCATTAATTGCTTTAACTGCCCCCATTGCATTGCGTTCTATACAAGGAACCTGAACCAAGCCGCCAATGGGATCACAAGTTAGACCAAGGTTATGCTCCATACCAATTTCAGCTGCATTTTCTACTTGTTCCGGTGTACCCCCTAAAACTTCTGCCAACGCACCTGCCGCCATAGAACAAGCAACACCAACCTCTCCCTGACAACCAACTTCTGCACCTGATATCGATGCGTTTTCTTTATACAAAAAACCAATCGCCCCTGCTGTTAAAAAAAATCGAATGACTCCATCATCATTTGCTTTTTTACAAAATTTCCAATAGTAATGTAATACAGCTGGAATTATGCCTGCCGCGCCATTTGTCGGCGCAGTGACCACTCGACCACCCGCAGCATTTTCCTCACTAACAGCCAGGGCATACAAATTAATCCAATCCATTGTTCCTACAGGTGCATTAGATTTTTTTATTTTTTTTTCATCCCTAAGTTGCTTGTATATATTAGCTGCTCTACGTTTAACTTTCATACCTCCAGGCAACACACCTTCTTCTGTCAATCCACGCTGTACACATTGCTTCATCACTTCCCAGATATAGAGTAAGTTTTCTCTGATTTCTTTTTCACTTGACCAGACCCTCTCATTGCTTAACATGATGTCGCTAAATGAACATTGATGAAGCATACACAACTTTAATAAATCATCTGCTGTTTTAAATGGGTAAGGGGGTGAAGTATCATTATTGTCAGTATTATTCGCATTTTCAGATTCGCTCACCACAAAGCCGCCCCCAATAGAATAAAACTCTTTTTGCAATAGAGTTTTTTCATTTTTATCTTTGGCTGTAAATCGCATCCCATTAGCATGAAAAGGAAGAGCTTTGCGATGAAAGAGTAGGTGCTTGGTTTCATTAAATTTCACCTGATGTTGATTTAACAACCTAATGAACCCAGTTTTTTGAATAAGAGCAAGCTTACCTTCAATAGTATCAGGGTCTATGTTTTCAGGCGATTCACCCAAAAACCCTAAGATAACAGCTGTATTTGAGTTATGCCCTTTTCCAGTAGCTCCTAATGAGCCAAAAAAATCTGTAGTCATGCTATCAACTGCTTGTAAACTATTTTTCCGTTCCAGAATTTTGGCAAAAGTAAGCGCGGCACACATGGGCCCAACAGTATGGGAGCTGGAGGGTCCTATTCCAATTTTAAATAAATCGAATACACTGATCATGATGTCCAACTCCTTTTATTAGATAATAATTTTAACTCTTTTTGTTTTTACAACATTTTATAAACAGTATATTAGGGCAATTATTCTCATTAAAGTAGGGCTATTAAAATAAATAGAAATTCAAGTAGTCAGCAATCGACTGTTGGGCTACCGTCTCTCTGGCAACCCAACAGAATGTAGTACTGAAGTTAGGCCAACAAAACTACCTAAGGCTCAGGTATTACTAAACTGGGGATTGTCCCAACTGCATTATTTAACGTTTGCCCTCAACACCCTAACCAAGGGTCTAGGCTGTCTGTACCTGTGAAATCTTTATAGCCAGCAGAACCATCATAACCCCAAAGCTGACTCTCGAAAATACCATCCGCTTTTGCATCAATTAGTTCACAGCTTGGGTCGTTACACTCAGGAGCAGTAGTATAAATTCGACTACCTGACAATAGCTGACTCTTTCCGTAAGGATAGCCTAGCAAATTAAACTTCTCAGTTCCTACTTCTGTGGTTAATGGAATTGAAAAACAATTGTTGCTTGAACAGCCTGTTGATTTAGTGGTCGGCGTCGTTGCACTTCCACTTGGCATTTTCAATTTTTTATCACTGTCTGAGGTTTGAATTATCCAATAACCAACACCTTAGCTAAGTGTATCAGTATGTTTAAGTTTTACATAATTAGTTACATTATATAAGAATAAATAACCCTGTCAGTGTCATAAGAACCAAGAACCAAGCAAAATTAGTTTAACGGTTTTACTTGTCTTTTTTATCTGAACCCTAAACTAAACTTGTTTCTATAATTTAAGCCTATAATCAGTAGCGGAATAGCAAGCATTAATGTCATCCCAACGGTTCCTTCCATCGCAATGGTTAGCCATGCTAAGAATAATAAAAACAGGCCAATAAGGTAAAACCAAAAACCAAGAAAAATCCCTGATATGAAAAGTGTATGACCTAAAATTACATGGATAATGACTCCAACCGTCCCTGCTGCAAATGATTCAGCATGCCAAAGGAATAAAATGATTAGAACAGAAAAAAAAGCACTTCCCCATAAAATTAAGCTATTACGCATAGTGCTATCTCTTGGAATTGATGATTTTAATTCATACGACTTTTCAATAATAATTGAACCAAGAAAGAAAATTGGTGTCATTAGTAACCAATACATAATGACTGCATGATCAGATATCTCACCCATTACATCCCCGATAAAACAAAGGACAACCAAGCCCATAAAAATAAATTCATTGACATTGCGAATACTAGCGACTCTATCTATGCTTACTATTAAATTCTTAAGTTTATGACTCATTAGTTTATGCCTTTGAAAACTGATTCATTGGAATGATTCGAATTCTACTGATTATGATACATCGGGTAAAATGGTAACCATTCATAAGTCTATTAATTAACTTCATACACTAAACAAACAAGTCATGAAATTAAGGGATTTTGATTTAAATTTGTTATTGGCGTTTGATGCGCTGATGAAAGAAACAAGTGTATCTAAAGCAGCAGAATGTATGTTTATTACTCAATCTGCTATGAGTCATGCGCTTAATCGTTTACGAGATTTACTAGACGACCCTATTCTAGTCCGTACTAGTGAAGGGATGAAGCCAACCCCTCGGGCAAAGTCAATGAAACTTCAGGTGCGAGAGATTTTACGGGAAATTCAACATATAGTGGGCGAGCCAAAACACTTTCATCCATCTACCAGTAAGCATCAGTTTATTATTGAAGTTGCTGACTATGTTGAATACATGCTGCTTCCACCACTTAAGGAGAAAATTTATCATAATGCACCTGGCGTTGATATTCTGATAGAAAAGCCTAAACATAGCTTCCCAGAAAAAACCTTGGAAGAAGGTAAGACAGACCTTTTATTGGGGTTTAATAGGGATATTGACTCACCTAGCCGGTTTATCAAAGAAATTCTTTTTGAAGATAAGCGGGTATGTCTGCTTAGAAAAGATCATCCCTTGGTTAAAAAAAAGAAATTAAGCTTAGAGCAATTTCTTAAAATGGATCATTTGCGTATATCTCCCACTGGAAATAAATCGGGTGTTATAGACCAGGCTTTATTATCTCAGGGAAAGGAACGGCGTGTCGCTTTAGTTGTTCCACACTTTCTCTATGCCCCTCATATCCTATCAACTACAGATATGGTCTTGTCGCCACCGTTAAGAATAGCGAAACAACTTATCCGCTTTAGTCCACTAAAAATAGTCTCACTGCCATTAGATATACCGCCTTATCAAATCAGCATGGCTTGGTCACCTATTAGAGAAAAGGATCCCGCACATATTTGGTTAAGAACTCAAATTCGAGCCATTAGTAACAGTTTGTAAAACTAAATAAATAATTAATTACATCAGGGTTGTGATATAAATCTTAATGATATATGCTTATACGTATATTAATAACTAATGAAATTATGTTGCCCTCTCAATTTTTTAAATGCCTATCTGATGAAACTCGCTTACGCTGTATTACACTATTACAAAAAGAGGGTAAACTTTGCGTGTGTGAATTAACAACAGCACTCGCTTTATCTCAACCTAAAATATCTCGGCATTTAGCCTCTCTAAGACAATATAATTTACTGCAAGACAGCCGTGAAGGGCAGTGGGTTTTTTATCAAATAAATCCTTCCCTGCCTAATTGGGCTCACTCCATTATTAAAAATACATTATCCGCTGTTGAATTAGACAGCTTGTTTAAAAATGATTTAAAACGTTTACAAAAAATGAAAAACCGACCCACTTCGACAATATGTTGTTAGGGTTGTTCAACCTAACCTTATATAGGAAAGAAAATGAAAAGAATGCACGTTCACCTTGCTGTAGAAGACCTCAAACAAAACATAGATTTTTACAGCACAATGTTTGGCTGCGCACCAACTGTAGAATATGAGGATTATGCAAAATGGATGCTGGATGACCCGCGGGTTAATTTTGCAATTTCTAATCGAAGCAGTAAAACAGGATTAGATCATTTAGGGATCCAGGCTGAAAATGACTCAGAATTACAAGGTATTAAACAATGTCTTGATGCCACTCAAAAGCCCATTGAAGCTCAAGAACAAACATCTTGCTGCTACTCTCGCTCAGATAAATATTGGATTACTGATCCTCAAGGGATTGCATGGGAGTCTTTTCATTCGCTAGGTAATATTCCTACATTTAATGAAAAAAAATCTACACCTGATGAAAATACTTCTGCTTGTTGTCCAACAGATGACAAGCCATCATCTTCTTGTTGCGGATAACTTCCTGTCATCTAGAGTTTTTCCTCTCTACAACACATCAGAGAGGATTTTAATTTTTTTCAACATTAAATAAAAAATCACATGCTAAATATTTTTGTAATTTGTACCGGTAACTCATGTCGTAGCGTTATGGGAGAAGCTTTATTTAATCATTTAGGTCAAGGGCGAATAAAAGCTTTTTCAGCAGGCAGCCATCCCATTGGAAGAATAAACCAAGATGCATTGGCAACGCTAAAACGACATAATCTACCAACTGAAGGGTATCAGAGTCAGTCTTGGGACGACTTTACTGAACAAACAATGGATATTGTGATTACCGTATGTGATAACGCTGCAGGTGAAACTTGTCCGGTTTATTTAGACTCGGCTGTCAAAGTACACTGGGGATTAGTTGATCCTGGTCATGTTAAAGGTACCGATGAAAAAATTATAGCTGCATTTGAAGAAACTTTTAGCATCATAAAGCAACGTATCAATAGCATGTTAGCGTTACCGCTAGAAACAATGTCCCCAGAAAAATTAACTAGCGAGTTAAATGCAATAGCTCAATCTATATCATAAAGGTCAAATTTATGACTGATAAAAAACATGATATGGGTGTTTTTGAACGCTACCTGACCTTATGGATAAGCTTATGTATTATCTTTGGTATTCTTCTCGGGGTGTATGCACCACAGTTTGCTAAAACTTTAGATGGAATGAGTATCAATATCAACGATGCGCCTGTTGTATCCATCCCCATCGCTATTTGCCTTTTTTTTATGATGTATCCCATCATGGTGAAAATTGACTTTTCTGAGGTAGTGAAAGCAGGTAAAAGTATTAAACCTGTCACGCTTACTTTAATTGTCAATTGGGCAATCAAACCATTTACTATTTATGCTATTGCCTATCTTTTTTTGGGCCTTTTATTTCGAGAATTGATAGGAGCTGATGCGATTGATTTGGTCAAAATGCCATTCGGACTAAATTTACCCATTGGCAGTGAGTACGGCTCAGGTAAAGTCGTCATGCACGAAGGGATAAAAATGTTAGCCGTACCCTTGTGGCGCAGTTATTTTGCTGGTTGTATTCTGCTTGGTGTCGCCCCCTGTACCGCCATGGTTTTGGTTTGGGGTTATTTAGCAAAAGGCAATGCTGGTCATACATTGGTCATGGTCGCAATCAACTCACTGATTATGTTGTTGTTATTCGGCGTTATTGGTGGCTTTCTTTTAGGCGTGGGACAATTGCCTGTACCTTGGCAGGCACTACTGCTTTCTATTAGTATCTATGTGGCACTGCCTTTAATTGCAGGTTTTTTTTCCAGGAGATTGATTATTGCCAATAAAGGGCTAGTTTGGTTTGAGCAGCGCTTTTTACACATCCTAACGCCTATTACAATTATCGCCTTGTTACTGACGTTAATCCTTCTTTTTTCATTTAAAGGTGGCGTCATTATAGAAAATCCATTAACGATTTTATGGATCGCGATTCCATTAACAATTCAAACCCTCTTGATTTTTGCAATCACTTATATTGCTGCAAAATATTGGGAATTTTCCTATGAGAATGCAGCCCCATCCGCTTTGATAGGCGCATCCAATCATTTTGAAGTAGCGATTGCAACCGCCGTTATGCTATTTGGCCTTTCATCAGGAGCAGCTCTAGCTACCGTTGTGGGTGTATTAATAGAAGTCCCATTAATGTTAGCATTAGTTAGTTTTTGTAATAAAACACAGAATTGGTTTGTAAGAAATTAAGAATAAAGGAAAATATTTACTAGCTTTTTGGTAAAATTACCTTGATTACCCGCCTAAATGGGGAAATAATTTCATCTTTGCCATTGCATATTTTGAATATAAAATCATGGTCAACTAATTGCCTTGTAAAATGCGTTTTCTAAAATTGTTTATAATCATTGTTCTACCATGCTTTCCTCTCCATTTAATAGCAGAGACTGAGTGCAATGTTCACCTGGCTACGGTTCTGTCCACTCAAGGTGTAGTTGAGAAAAAAGGTATCAATGACAATAATTGGGAACTCGTAAAAAAAGACTCCCCCTTATGCGCCAATGAAACAATCAGAACACGGAGACAGAGTCGGGCAACTGTGGAAATTATTAACCAAACCATCATTAGGCTCAATCAAAATACCGTACTGTCTCTTCCCCAGAAAGACGAGGAGACAACAGTTTACGACAGAATAATTAATCTTTTGAAAGGCAAGATTTTCTTGCGAAGTCGTAAAACTCATCGCTTAAAAGTAACCACCCCTTTCTTGAACGCAGTCCATCAAGGAACAGAGTTTATTGTTGAGGTTAAGCCTGATCAGGCTTCCATTTTAGTACTTGATGGCAAAGTGGCAGCGAATAATAAATTGGGGCAAGTCGTCGTCAATAAAGGACAACAAGCTATTGCATCTACTGGCCAAGCTCCACAAGTCAAAACTATCAAAATCAGCCCACAAGATGCTGTGCAATGGTTGCTTTATTATCCACCTATTTTGGATAATAAAGTGCTTAAAAATGAACAACCAAAGACAGAGAGCTCCAACTTTCTCGTTCAAAAAGCGGCTAATCTTCTTAGCCTTGGTCAAGTTTATGATGCACAGAAAGCAATTAACAAAGCTAATCACCTAAGCCCTGATAATTCAGATTTACTGGCTTTGGAAGCGATTATTGCAATCGCTAAAAATCGTTTGGTCGATGCATTTGAATTAGCCTCTCGCGCTGTTATGCAAGACTCAAAGTCAATACCTGCCAAAATTGCACTATCGTATACCTTACAAGCACAACTCAAGTTACTAGACGCTGTAAAAACAATGGAAATCGCTGTACAGCAAGAACCAGACCACGCCTTAGCATGGGCTCGTCTAGCAGAATTGCAACTCTCTTTAGGTCACCATAAAAAAGCATCAACTTCTGCCGAAAAAGCCAAGCGACTTAATCCATCACTAGCCCATGTTCAAATTGTCCTTGGTTTTTCAGACTTGGCTCAGTCCGATAGTAAACAAGCTCAAAAAGCATTTGAACAAACCATTCACCTTGCTCCTAACGAGCCATTGGCTCGATTAGGCTTAGGGTTAGCTAAAATTCGTCAAGGACACGTTGTTGAAGGCACTCGAAACATAGAGACCGCTGTTAGTCTTGATCCAGACAACACCATTTTTCGTAGTTATTTAGGTAAGGCCTATTATGAACTAAAAAATACCGAGTACGCTGAAACAGAATTAGCTATCGGTAAAGAAAAAGATACCAAAGACCCTACGCCCTGGTTTTACGATGCTATTCTAAAACAAACCACTAACCGTCCAGTTGAAGCATTGCGAAATATGCAAAAGGCCATTGAATTAAATGATAACAGAGCGGTTTATCGATCTAATTTATTATTAGATGAAGATAAGGCAGCGCGTAGTGCCAGCTTAGGACGAATTTATAATGACTTAGGCTTTCAACAACGTGGCTTGGTTGAAGGCTGGAAATCAGTGAATACATCCCCAAGCAATTTCTCAGCACATCGCTTATTAGCTGATAATTATTCGTCATTGAGAAAACATGAAACAGCAAGAGTCAGTGAGTTATTACAATCACAATTATTACAACCCACCAATATAACGCCAATTCAACCAAGACTTGCTGAAAGTAATCTTCTTATTTTGGATGGACTGGGGCCATCTACCTTCTCGTTTAATGAATATAATCCGCTCTTCGCAAAAAACAGATTAGCACTTCAAGCATCAGGACTTGTCGGAGGTAACAACACTTATTCCGATGAAGTTGTGCAGTCCGGCTTATGGAATAATTTTTCTTATAGTTTGGGGCAGTATCATTATAAAACAGATGGGTATAGGCCAAACAATGATTTGGAACAAAATATTTATTCAGGTTTTATACAATATCAATTCACCCCTAATTTTAGTGCTCAGGTTGAAGGAAGATATAATGAATTTGAAAGTGGTGATTTAGTCACACGCTTTCGGCCAGCCATTGAGTTAGATAAACGGCAACAGATTGAAACATATTCAGGACGCTTGGGACTTCACTACACGCCTGCCCAAGGAAGTCATTTTTTAGCTTCTTTGATTTACAAAAACATTGATGACATTGATGACTCTGAACCAATGTTTGAATCAAACGAGCAAAGTTACACAGCAGAAGGACAATACTTGTTTGAATCGAATAAAATCAATCTAGTGATCGGTGGTGGGCAGTATCAAAGCGATAATAAAGAGGTTTTCGACGGTAACTTTTCAGAACAGGATGAGAACCATACTAATACTTATATTTACAGTAATGCAAAGCTCTGGAAAAACTTAACAGCGACTTTTGGCTTGAGTTTTGACTCTTATCACTCAGTAGGGTTTAAGCGAAATCAGTTAAATCCTAAATTAGGGCTAAATTGGCAAATTTTGCCGTCTACTCTTATCAGAGCGGCTGCTTTTCAAACAATAAAAAGACCTCTATCATCTAACCAGACCCTTGAGCCAACCCAAATATCAGGGTTTAATCAATTCTTTGACGATCTTAATGGATCAAAAACCAAACGCTATGGACTAGCAATTGATCATAAAATTAACTCAACTTTATTTTCTGGTTTTGAAGCGTCATTAAGGGAGGTCGAATACCCAAAACAAAATGCACAATCCCTAGTCAAATTATTGACCAACCGAGAACAATTATATCGAGCTTATTTATTATGGACACCCTTTAAATCAATTGCATTAAAAGCTTCGTACGATTTTGAGCGAATCAAACGTAACCCAGACATTAATTCAAATGAGCCTATAATATTAAATACTCATCAATTTCCAGTCACATTTAATTATTTTCACCCAAACGGTTTTTTTACCAAATGGGAAGCTACGTTTGTTGAACAAGGGGTAAAATACCAACGTGAAACCCTCAACCCTCTCCAGTCAGGTAATAACCATTTCTGGATTATTGATGCAGCGATTGGATATCGCTTACCTCATCGTTGGGGAATTTTATCCTTTGGCGTAAAAAATTTACTTGATAAACAGTTTGATTTTGAAGATGTCAATACAACAACAGGGGGGGCTGTAGCTAGCCAATTTCTGCCTGATCGTCTGCTATTTGGGCAAATCACTCTGTCTTTTTGACACAAGACAAAATTGAGTTTCACTTAAACACAGAACCTAGAGGCAAATAACGTGAAGTGACTCACAATTATCATGTGAACTATTTCATATATTTAAATCCATAATGCTAGTAATATCAATAACAACTTTTTGAATATACTTTTAAATATGTGTTCCTATATTCAAAAAAGTTGTAATTATTTAAGTGTATCTCAATAAAAATAGGTAATGATAATGATAAATATAAAACTAGAAAAAGAAAATACTGTTTTTGTTAACCCATTTGAGCAAATCTCAGTTAAACCAATTATATTGACAGTTGTTTTAATAAGTTCGCTAATTACAATATTGTCAGTTAAGAAAATAAATGAAGTACCATCGAACAACCCTATGCTAGCAAGCAGGGTAACACAGTGTGCTAAAACGATTTACCATGGTGGTCGCGTTCGCAGTACTAGACGTTATTTTTGGAGAAGTGACTGTCCAACTGGCTGGCATCAAGTGTGACAGATAGTGAAAGACTCTTCATTTAGATTTATTAAATATTCTGAGCGCTGTTACGAATATAGATTTCTATCTGCCGGTTTTTTACTACTTTGGTTTCGTTGCTGAATATGGTTGTGTAGCTTGTTATGCCTATTTTAGTGCTTCGGCAAACGCCACATGCATTGCTCTACTTCTGTGTCCATACAGCCGTTGCCATCGACAAAAATTAAACTCGCTATAAATTCAGAACCCGTGACCGTGCGGAGTATAGCACTCACTCCAGAAAACCTTCTGAAAATTATTGCAAAGGCTTACCCTTTATGTTCTTATCATTCATTACTCGGTTGAATATTATAGACCGAGTAATGAATTTTTTTAATGAGGAACGCCCTAATGATAAGAAAAATAATACTTTTCACAATGGTTTTATTTGCCACATCAACCATGGCAGAAAATGAACCAACCTACGACCCGTTGGATGGCAGTGTAGAAATGCCTGAAGTCGTTTTTCTTGGTCAGGAACAAGGAATCGAGTATTTTGTCAAGATGCAACGGAGCGAACAGTCAAACTCAATCTTTGAAGTGACAGAAGCAACACCTGATGAGGAAGGCATTGAAGATTCTGATGAAAACAGGGTGATTTACGATTTTGAAACTGGACTAGTCGAAATCCCTTTGATTTTTGTTCGATCACTTGAAGACCCAGAAATTGCAATTCCTTATTCAGTTATGATGCAACGACAAGAAGACTCAGACTTTTTTAAAGCATTTGACCCTGTAGAAATCTCTTTTGATGAACCTGATGCAAAAATTGCAAGCCTATCAAAATCGCCCAAGAACAGAGTTTCCTTAAAGAGATCGACAAGCAAAGTAATACGTTGCGAAAGACAACTTAATGCTCTTAAACAGACTCCTAGTATTAATCGTTTTTTTTGGAGAACGGACTGTCCATCAGGATGGCATCCAATACCATAATATACGTTAATATACCTTCAAGTATTATTCAGTTTACTTAGATTTCATCTCATCCCACTTACCCGTAGAAAGATTTGTGAGTATAAATAGACTTTATATAGCTTATTCAAGACTGGAGATTCCAAATATGAAATTCTTTTATTCCTCTATAGCCCTTTGTCTATCACTTATTTTTCAACCGGCTCAAGCAGACCTAGTCAGTGATAGCGAGCAGATAATGAATGATGCTCAACAAGTTTACCCTCAATTTTTCCATCAAGTCAAACAACGCTTGAGTTTGCTCCTTACCGCTATCGTTTTTATCCTTCCTCTGGAATATATTTAGGTATTAATCAAAATAATCATCAGTGTTCCCATATAGTCCCTACCCAGGAACTAACCGAGCCATCAAGGTACACATAAGGTCAGCCAGCGGTTTTCCGGTGATGATTGCATTTTGAACGGCTCGAATAGTATATGAGCTGATACG
>JAKIVF010000103.1 GCA_021647145.1 Methylococcaceae bacterium
TCGTTTTTGCATTCGTGTGATAGCCTTGGGACATATTAATTCCTTTGTGGTGAAAGTTTTAATATGTTATCAGGGCTGTCCTTTTAATTTTTAAATTCAGGTATAACGTGGTGAAACTATACAATTAGTTCAATATCATGGCTGTTTAAAACACCATCTTCTTCATTAATATTGCTCATCTTTTGAATAGAGCTAACAATTAAAGTGTTTGCGGGGTCACTACTTTTTAGCTTTGTAATAAGCACACCAGTATTCTCGGTTGCCTGAACATCTTCATTGTCACCTGAAAACCCTTGATACTCGCGTAATGATTGAGTACCTAGCTCAATTCTATCCATTAAAAAAATCACTTTGTCGGCATCTTTCGAGTTAGCAATCAACTGAGCCGATTTAAAACTGGTCATGGTTTTACCCGACCCTGTGGTATGCCAAATATAGCCACCCAGTGAATTATTATTCTGCCAATCAGTTTTAGCTACCTTGTCTGATATGGCATTAGCCGCATAATACTGATAGCTACGCATCACCTTAAGCACACCATCAGAACCATCGGCAACCGTATAAAAACCAATTAACTGATGCGCCATAGGGATAGAAAGCAAAGTAGAGGCAATTGCCTTCCAGTCATTGATTGGCTCATTATTAAAATCAGCCCAATGAAAATAAAAATCTGGGTTAAATGTTCCATCTACCCCAGAGTTTGAGAAATAGACCGTTTCTTGCGGCTCCATTGCCACAAAAACCTGCACCAACGAAAACAAACCAGAAAAAATTCCCTCAGCAGAATATTTTTCAATTTGATGATACGCCTGACTCACCGAAACACCGCTTCTTTTAAGCTCAATGTGTATAACAGGCATGCCGTTAATTAAAAGCAGTAAATCACCACGACGATTGTTTAAAATTTTTGACTTACTCTTAAACTGTGGCTGTTGCACGATTTGATAACGACTTTGACCTGCTGCAATCTCTTGGCGATCATATATTTTTAAGCTGATCTCTTTACCAAGATGTAACTTGTCGTCAGGATTATCACGAATAATAGAAACCGTTTTACCATTAATAAAGCCATTAAGTTTTAAGGGTGTTTTTAAGTCAGTTATCTGCTCGACTATCTGCTGCATTTCGCTTGTCGTTAACGACGTATCGTTCAAGCGGTCAATATCCCTGTTATTTTCAAACAGAATATTCGCCCAGTTTTTTAGCAAATCAGCCTCAGATGGGTATGTTAAAACCTCATGCTCCCAGCCTTTGTTTTTTAGCTCGTGAACTAATGCTTCTTCAAAATCAGCTTCTTTAGTAAATGTCATTTATTCCTTCCATTCTTTTTCCCCCTCATTCCCACGCTCCCGCGTGGGATTGCATACCGTACTCACCATTGCTGACAAACCTCCAACAAACCCTCTTGTCCTGCATAATTCCTCGCACTGGAATACCGCCAATGAGTCACATCATCCACATACCCCCGTTTAACAGGGTTTTGGTGAATATAATCAATCTTCTGGCGCATCATTTCATCATTTTGAATCAGTTCAGGGTGTACGCCTTCCTGCCAAAACTGATAAGCACGATCATTTTTATGTGCCTTTTTATAAAAAGCTAACTGCTCTAACACTTGCCTTACATTATTGTTTGAAAGATATTGAATCATTTGTTTTGCCGTATAGGATTTATAGCGAGCAATATCTTTATCCAACGCTGTGCTTTGAACAACAAAATGGCAATGATTTTCTAGCACCACATAAGCATACACTTTCAAGCCATCCTTAGATAAGAACCTTAAAGAATCCAGTAAAATGTTTACCGTTTCTTGGCGTGTAAAAACAGGAATCCAGTGCAACACGGTTAGCGTAATAAAGTGCGGTAATTTAGGATCAGTGATTTTATAGCGACTTCTGCCCATTATTTAGCTCCGTATGCATTCCCACGCGGGAGCGTGGGAACGAGAGGAATATCCCCCGATGACTGAACACTACCTGATTTAAGTGTGCCTAAAAAACCACTGTTAAACAGTTTATTGGCTTTACTGAGTTTTTCCTCAACTCTTGCCAGTTCTACGGCATCGATGATGTTTAGTTTGTTTTTTAAAATCATAGGGCTATTCCTTTATACAAACATCTTTTCTAAACAGGCTTTGCCTCGTTCCTACGCTCCTGCGTGGGAATGCATACCAATGAATTGCATCATCCACATGTCTCCGTTTAACAGGGTTTTAATGAATATAGTTAATCTTCTGCTCATTATTTTGCTCCGTATGCGTTCCCACGCGGGAGCGTGGGAACGAGAGAGATTCCTTTAGACAAACATCTTTTCTAAACAGGCTTTTTTTATGTTTTTTAGTTTTTCTAGTTCGATTTGATGGAGGGTTATGAGGTTGTCTAGGTTTTTAAAGAAGTTGCCGATTTTGGTTTGTTCTTCTTGGTTTGGAATATATGAAGTAAAATCTTCAACATTACTTTTTGATATGTTTAGTTGAGACATTCCTGCACCTTGTGATTTAAAATATAGCTGATGTGCATTAATGTTGTAAAATAAGAATAATGGAATAACACTATTGCTCGGTCTCAACAATGCAACACGCTGATTTAATACAAATTTATTATTTTCTGGTATAAGTGCCACTCTTCCAAGCAAATTCCCATGAGCAACATCACTTAAAACCATTACTAAATCATCTTTATTTAGTGTTGTGTCAGTTTCATTAACAAACTTTCCTGAATTTTTTAATCCTCCATCAATTGATATCGAATTTAAATTAATTAATTCGTATTCACCAAAAGTGTTTTGTTTGTCCTCATGCCCTTTACCATTTTTGTAGTCAGCAAGCTCTCCCAACTTCCTCTCTTCCCACTTATCACTAAAGCCCTTGAAACGAATTTCAGGTACATCTGCGCTCTTTTTTGGGAACATTTTTTCGAGCATGGCTTTTTTTACGTTTAGAAGCTTGTCGTACTTTTTCTGATGGAGGGTAATGAGGGTGTCGATCTGTTGGAAATAAGTGCCGATTTTGGTTTGTTCTTTTTCAATCTTTGGTACAGCTATAACTTTTAATAGAAGTTCTTCTTTTGTTATTCCCTTGATGGAAGTACCTTGTACTGAAAGCTTTTCATTTTGGAGTTTTCTCCAAATTGAATATGCTCCATACCAATTGTCTATCTTTAATTTACTTAATGATAAAAAATCTTGGCTTGTAGTATATTTATATTGCATAAATGCTAACTTCCCAACACCTACGCGAGTGACTATCGCAATTGAATTTTCTGGTATCAATTTAGTAGCTGAAGCTTTTAATCCATTTTCCGTGATACTTTTTCTAGGAACAACATTTGAAAGCTGCTCTTCTGTTATATCAGAAGATTGAATCCATGCAATGTCTCCATTCCAATACTTTGCTTCAGACGTTCTTGGAGTACCACCTCCATAGGTATTTGCACATAGCCTTCCTAACTCTTTCTCTTCCCACTCCCCACCAAACCCCTTAAACCGAATCTCTGGTATTTTATTTCCCTTAGCCATCTTATACACCCTTCAAAAACGACTGAAACTCATCAAGCCCCTGCCTATCAAACTCATTGGCAGTCAGCTCGTCAATTAAACCCGATAGTGCTTTTTCAGTGTCCTGTATATCTTTTGCTACATCCGCATACGTGGTGGCGTATTTTTTGGCTAGACTTTCCACTTTACTGCTTAAGTTATTTATGATTGTTTCGGGCATTTTATTTAATGCGCTAACCAGCGGGTTAATCCATTTGAGTTGTAGCAATTCTTGCACTTGTTCATTGCTAAGGTTTTCTATGGTGTCTTTTGTTTGTAGATGTAGTTTTTCTGTTGCGGCTTTTACGTCTTTTTTTAGTTTTTTCTCTTCAGCAATTAGTTTATCTACCTTGAGTATTTTTGCTTCATAAGAATCATCTGTATATGCACTGTTTTGTTTTATGTCTGCCTTGAGCTGTTTGGCTTCTTTTATTACGGCTGCATTGATAAAATCATCACCGCTTTCTTTGATGGTGTCGGCTTCTTTTTCTTCTTCTAAAAGTGAGTCAAGAATGGTTTCATACTCTGCACTTATCTCAGCGAGGCGGTTTTCTTTTTTCTGTAGGTTTTGTAACTCGTCCTTTAAGTAGGTTTTTTGCACTAGCTCAAAAGGCATAATATGCCCCATCCAACCTTCCTGAACTTCTTGCTCTTTACCTTTTACCTTTTTTAACACCATATTGGGGTCAACTTGTTTGGTCGCCGCATAACCTTCGGTTTGTATAATTTCTAAATCTACCGCTATGTTAATCCAGCTATCATTGAGTAGTTGGTATGCCTCGTATTTATCACACAGGCTAATTGTCTTTAAGCGCGAAAATATTTCATTACTCAGTACGGCTTCTTGTTTAGAAATATTACCGGATTCTTCTTTGTTTAACAGTGGGGTCAATAGCTTATTGCTAAGGAATTTATTAAAAGTGCCAAATGAAGCCTCATAACTCTCTATAAATGTTTTGACATCGCTGTGCTGTTTGATGGTGGTTTTTACCTCATCAGCCTTTAGCGCAACATAATCGCTGGAAGTTTCGTTAAATAAGGCATCACGCAGCGCAGGAAAGGCTTGCCAATAGGGTTCTAGCTCATTCAGTTCTGTTTTAGGAATGGTGCCGAACATAGAGGCATAAATATCCCAACTTTCTTTGTTGTCGGATGAATCAACATACCGTGGAATATTGAGGTTGTATTCATTTTCTCGGATTTTATCTCTACTAACAACATTTGAATACTTTGGGCTAGTTTCTCTATGAGTAACCGTATCGGCAATTCTTTTTATATCCGATGCTCTGAGTTTGTTGTTTTTACCTACTTTAATAAAGTTTTTAGACGCATCAACGATTAGCACATCAGTATTTTTACGCTTCTGTTTTAACACCAGAATAATGGTAGGAATACCTGTGCCAAAGAAGATATTGGCAGGTAGCCCAATAACGGCGTCAATATGGTTTTGCTCAATTAAGTTTTTACGAATGGCTCCCTCTTCACCACCTCGGAACAAGACACCATGAGGTAAAACAATGGTCATAATGCCGTCGGGTTTAATGTGATAAAGGTCATGTAGCAAAAACGCATAGTCTGCTTTGGTTTTAGGCGCCAGCCCAAACCGTGCGTAACGCGGATCGGTTTCTTTATTGTCTGAGTCCCATTTTTGCGAGTATGGCGGGTTAGACACAACGGCATCCACATAGAGCGGGTTGTATGAACCAACGGGGTCATTTTCATCAAAATAAGGCCAGTCGTCTTCTAGGGTATCGGCACACCGCGTAAGAATATTGTTAGGTAAAATGCCACGCATGACTAAATTCATACGGGTCAGGTTGTAGGTGTTCTTTTTTAACTCTTGCGCATAATAGATTATGTTATTTTTATCATCCATGTGTTTTGCAACACTGCTACCAATATTAATAAGCAATGAACCCGAGCCACTGGTTGGGTCATAAATCTGTATCTCTTTTTTATCCTTTAAATGATGAGCAACAATTTCTGACATTAACAGGGAAACTTCGTGCGGTGTATAAAACTCACCTGCTTTTTTACCCGCATTGGCTGCAAACATACCGATTAAATATTCATACACAAAGCCAAGCACATCATAATCCTGCTTGCCATTCATTGGTATGTCTTTGATTAAATGAATTAGCAGACTGATTGCCTTGGTTTGCGATGCGGCACTGTCGCCTAATTTACTTAAGCCCGTCTGTAAGGTATCAAAAACACCATCAAACAATTTTTTGTGGTTAGCGCTAATTAAACGACTAAAAGCTGATAGTGCGTCTCTTACATTAGAGACATCAAAATCTTTTCCACTTTCTACCCATGTTGAGAATAGGTTGTTATAGGCTATAAAATAGCCACGGTTTTCCTTAAAATAAATAACAGTATCTGCATCATCTTCGCTGAGTGACTCTATTTCTTTGTTAGACCAGCCTTCTTTTTTTGCAAATTGGATTTCTTTATCTGATAGATATTTATAAAAAATAAAGCCCAAGATATAGTCTTTATACTCATTGGCTTCAATTTTGGAGCGCATTTGGTTAGCAGATTCCCAAATTTTTGCTGCTAATTGTTGCTTATTCAAATTTATATCCTTTTTTATCAATCTGGTTGATCGTTTCTTATGTAGAACAATGCATACGGCTGGCTGTATGTTAGCGTTTTTATTAGGTACCCAAGCAATAGCTTTTATTTAACTATTCAAAACGATGCAGCCATTGCAGAGCAAATTCTTTTGCATTCACACCTTCTGGCGTATCAATATATCCAGCATTATAGTTATCCGTTTGCACGGATTTAACCAGATGATAAAGCTTTTGATACTGCTTGGGAATATTACCCTGTTCCATATCGCCAATTTGTGGAAATGGCCCTGCCTGTATCATCACGCCACCCAGAAAATCATAAAAAATAAAATCATCATCCAGTTGCGATTGTAAAGCAGCCTTGCCACCTAGTTTTTGTAAAAAAGTATCTGAAAGAATGGTTAACCAATTTATGCCTTTAATACCTTCAACACAGTAAATTTTATGGGAACTAGGGTCATCAATTTCCAGCCCTGGAAAACGTCTGATGAGCAGATAAACAAGAGGTTCCGCCAACCTGGCATACCCAGAATCAACGCTGCGAATCAGTCCAAGCCCTCCATAGCCATGATACGGCGACAATCGTTTACACCAGCCATGAACAAAATCCTGAAAAAAACCTGCTGGCTGTTGCTCCAAAAACTCCAATGGAAAAGTGGCAGATATATAACCAATTTGTTTATAACTTCATTTGTTATTTAATATAGATTCTAAGTTATAAGGGCTTACTTCCGCATTTGTTTCTGAGCCTGTTATGTCTAGTTCAAAAAAATCATACTCATCAAGCAGTTCGATCATTTCTGCCAAAGGTTGAATCGGAGATTGGACAAATTTCCTTACTCCAAGCTTCTCACTCCCGTATCGTTTTAAAAATGGCTTGACCAGCTTCATATATTCTTCAATACATTGCCCTACTTCAAGACGACATTTTTTTTCATAGGCATTTTCCAGATAAAGGGTAACCATCATGCCGACCTGAGCAATAATATTCCCGTTGCTGTTTTTTATCTTGATTTTATCTAAATCTTTTGGTGTAAAGCCTTGTAATGGTATTTCCATCAAATACTCTCCTGTTGGCTTTTTTCTTTAAGCTGAAAGTTGCCTATTCAAAACGATGCAGCCATTGTTGGGTAAATTCTTTTGCATTAACACCTTCGGGTACTTCAACTACGATATTTTTTAGTTTATCTGTTTGCACGGATTTAACCAGACGATAAAGCGTTTGATACTGCTTGGGAATATTACCCTGTTCCATATCGCCAATTTGTGGAAATGGTCCTGCCTGTATCATTACTCCCCCCGGATAATCATAAAAAATAAAATCATCATCCAGTTGCGCCCGTAACGCCGCCTTGCCACCCAGTTTTTGCAAAAAGTGTTCTGAAAGCATGGTTAACCAGTTAATCCCTTTAATGCCATCAACACAGTAAATTTTATGAAAATGTGGCATGTCAATTTCAAGTCCAGGGAAACGTTGTAACATTGGGTGAAGCAAAGGTTCAGCCCTTCTAGCCGTAGCGGTGTCAACACTGCGAATCAATCCAAGTCCTCCATAACCATGATAGGGCGACAGTCGTTTACACCATCCATGCACAAAGTGTTGAAAAAAACCAGCTGGCTGTTGCTCCAGAAACTCCAACGGAAAAGTTGCTGATAAATAACCAATTTGTTTATAACTTCGCTTGTTATTTAATATAGATTTTAAATTATAAGGGCTTACTTCCTCATTTGTTTCTGAGCCTGTTATAACTAGTTCAAAAAAGTCATGTTCATCTAGTGGCTTTATCATCTCTGCTACTGACTGAATCGGCGTTTGGCTGAATTTTCTCACTCCCAGCTTTTCGTTGCCATAGCGTCTTAAATATGATTTGACCAGCTTCATATATTCGTCAATACAATGTCCTACCGCCAGCCGCATTTTTTTTTCGTACGGGTTTTCCAAATACAGCGTAACCATCATTCCTACCACGGCAATGATATTGCCTTTGCCATCTTTTATTTTTATTTTATCTAAATCTTTTGGCGTAAAGCCTTGTAATGGAATTTCCATCAAATACACTCCTGTTGAAAATGAAATCGGTTAATGTGGTACAGCCCTAAAAATTCGTCCAAATGCTGCGGCTGTTCTTGCTGCTGCAACCGCTGTCCCCGTACCTGCAGCAATTTCACCTGCTGGACCATCAAAAGGTACGATGACAAGCGCCACTGTTGCCACCGCTGCAACGGCAGTTACAACAGCCATTCCTGTTGTTTCAGCTACAGCCCACCAATCAACTGAAGGTTCTTCTTCTGGTATTGCCACTGGCTGTGGTACTGGCTCAAGTTCGCCATCATTGTCAGTACAAGTACAGTCTTTTCCCTCTTCCATAAGCATCAGCCTGTCTTCATCCCCCGCAATTATTACGTAACTTTCCTCTTGGCCAACTCCTAATCTATCTCCCTTAAACTTCATTTCCACCACCCGATCAATATTCTCCTGATAAGGCGGTTTGGATGAGTCTTTAACAATAATGACATCAGGACGGCGCACATCTCCTTGACCACCACGATAACCCGGAATTTCCTGCCGTGCCCGCGTTTGCCAACGATCTGATTTTTGCGTGTTATCTTGCCCCATCTCATCACGATGCATGAACGGACTGGGAGGATGGGTATCCATGTTGTAGGAAATTTCAGGCTTGTAACGGCTTTGATGATTTAACACTTCATCTGCTGCCTGTAATGTGGCAGAGACACAACCTTGTCTTTGATTGGTTCCTGCCTCACTTCCTGTACACGGGTTGTTTGAACAACAGCACATGACCTCACATAAGACCTTATCATCAATTTCCTGTTTCATGGCATCCAGTTCTTCTGGGCTCACATCCTCTGGATGCAGGGGACAACGTTGAATAACGCTATTGAAGTCATCATTACAGAGTTCTGAATCATGACTCAATAATTGTGATGCGGCTACGACTGCGGGTGATATTTGAGCGATACAAGGTGATTGCATTAGCTAAGCTCCAACCAAACAGAGGCAGGCAATTGTCGGGCTAGCCAATACATACGCATCTTGGGATGTCCGCCTGCATCTTGCAATACATCCTGGACTTTTTTATGGCGATGAAAACCTGGATACTGTGTGAGTTCCCATGTTACAAAAGTGTACATATCTCTTTGTGACCGCAGTCCATAAGAACCTGCAATATCGACAGCCTGTTTAACTTGTTTTGTGAGTTCTTTTTCCGATAGCTGGTTAATAGGGCTATAGCTATAATTTTGTCTGAGGTGTTTGCATAAATTTGGAATACTATAGCTAACTTCACGGTCTTCCTTAAGATGTTGCATATGCTCAGCTCTGATTTTGAACATGGTTCCTCCTGTTGTGTGATTTTGTTGGATTATACTGATAATAAACGTAAATAGAGATTAAAATATAAAATTAGTTTTATTTGATAGCCAATAAAATCTGGGAGGCGGCTGTTTTACCTGCTGCCTTTAGTGGCGCGTCTTTTGCGGTTTTTTGCAAAAGGCGTGGCACTAAAGGCAGTCAGCGTGCAGGAACTCATTAGACTTTGAGTTCTATTTTTGGAAAAAGGTATTTTTCGTTATGTCTTTTTGCGACATAATATTTTTGCGAATGATATAAGATAGAGCATATTTCCACTAAGCTAAACCCAGCTAGCTTTTTTGATAATTCAAAATTGTTGATTTCACCATCCAGCGAGTCTGTATCTTCAAGTGACATAATCAACTTTGATCTAGCAGCATCCGTATTTACAGGCAACCTGTGTTTTTGCAACCGAGTGTTTTCAATAGCTCGGATGATTCTAAGCCACTCTGCTTGATATAAATCAGGAGTATTTTTAACCATAAGATCATGAAACAACGAAAATACGGCACTAATTGTTGGCTCAAATGTATCATCTTCGCTGCTTGACGTAGGCTGAGATGGGTTAGTTCTGTCAACCAAATCAAACAATATAGATCTTGCTTTATCATCGAATAATACTTCTAGTTCATCTCTTTTTTGTTCCATGTGACTCTCTTTCTTTGTAAAGGCTAACGCCACGCATCACCGGCAGCAAAAAGCAGAGCGACGAAGGAGCGGCGCTTTTTGCTGTCCGAGTGTATGCGATTGTTAGGTGCTTTATTGCTACTTATAGTCTGTAGACTTATAGTGTTCACATTTTATTATAAGCTGATTATGACAGATTACAACAAGCATGATGCTGAAATTTTAGTTGCCTTTGGATTGCGTATGCGCGAATTCAGACAAAATAAAGGATTGTCTCAGGAGGAATTAGCAGAAATAACGGATCTTCATAGAACATATATTGGTTCTGCTGAAAGGGGTGAGCGTAATGTTTCCCTCATAAATATTGCTCGGATTGCAAAAGCACTCGATGTTCCAGTGTCTAGCCTCATTGAAGATAAATGATGAATATTACTGATTATAATAAGGCGCGAAAATTTTTATTAAGGGATGATTGCAAAGAATTACTAACATTAGAGGAAGTAACAACCCATACACTAATTACTGCCTTACTCAGTATTTCCAAACAGATCAAAGAAGATTTTGATTCCGCAACTAAACTTCGGCCTTTTTGGGAGGAGTATGCGCCGGTTCAGCGAGGACATAAACCACGAGGAGAGGCTTTTCCTTGGGGTGAGGTAGGTGAAAAAGTAGTAGAAGGGTATTTGTATTCACTAGTGCCTAATGTATTTGATGATGTTAGGTTTATTGGTTTGCCATATGGACATGATATTCGATTTTCAACAAACAATGCTTTTATACATATTGATGCAAAATCGACTGGCCCAACAGACGATCAAAATGAAGTTGTTAGCAGCCCGAACCAAGTAACAGGTACTGGAAAAATAAATTCCAAACAACGGGTATATAACGATACAGAAAATATGATTGGCCCGCAAGTAACACGGCCATTTCTCCCAGAGCTACCTCCTTTTTACATTATTGACGGCAACGTCCTACCAACATTAACTTTTTACTTGAAAATAGTTTATTCAGTGCGTGATCTTGGCAATCAGCCTTTAGAGTATTTGGAGCTTATATGCGTTCCCAATGGCCTTGCTCTTTTTGATGGCCCTAAACTTTTTCAAAATGTTTCTGGTCTACTAACGCCTGGGAAAGATGAAAAAACGGTAAAGAAAGTTTTCGCTGATGCCGGCATTGTTTATCATGTTCTGGGAGAAATGATACCCGAAAATAAATTGAAATTGCATCACGGTGGTCAGACTTTTGCGTTGGACATTGCCCGTTACCGGGATGTTTGGTATCAGACATCTTATCTTTTTGATCAGAAGCAAACGGAAACTTCCGCCGCATATTTACGGTTTGAGAATTTCAAACGACAGGACCTGCAGTTTCAATTCAAGAGGAATTTTTCAGGTAAGATTAAAAATATTGTGGGAAACACGAACAGGAATCAGTCGCCTGTGGCGGCCATCATTCGTGAAAAGGGCGTGAATGGCGACCGCGAAATGGCTTATGCGCTTTATCTTGCCGGTTTTCGCGTGAAAGATATTCATATGACTGACCTGATATCCGGCAGGGAAGATTTGTCAGATGTTGGTTTTGTGGTCTTTGTAGGTGGATTTTCCAATTCGGATGTACTTGGCTCTGCCAAAGGATGGGCGGGTGCTTTCCTGTACAACGAAAAAGCCAAAAAAGCGCTGGATAGTTTTTATGGAAGGGAGGATACACTTAGCCTTGGCGTCTGCAATGGTTGCCAGCTAATGATGGAACTGGGGCTTGTTTACCCCGAACATCCCGAAAAGCCACGTATGTTAGTGAATAGCTCCGGGAAATTCGAATCGGGATTTGTCAATGTGAATATTCACGAGAATAATTCTG
>JAKIVF010000104.1 GCA_021647145.1 Methylococcaceae bacterium
GCAACGCCATACAGGGAGCGATCATGAAATACTACAGCATCGAAAAGCGGTTTATACACAAGCTAAATTAAACAACCCTAATCGCTGGAGCGGTGAAATAAGAAACTGGGATAAGATTAAAGAAGTGTATTTAAACCCAGATAATCAAAAAGCTGAAAAGGAAAGAAAAGAGGCGGCATAATTTTACAACTTTAGGCGACAACTAGCTTGAAAAGCGCTGTTGTAGAAGAGGGCAAGGCGGGGCTTGTTACTGTAAATGGTGAGGATGATGTTTTGTTGGAAAATGCATTGAAGTTACTTTATGACGAAGGGTTTAGAATGGAAATGGGTGAAAATTCCAAGATACTGATGTTAGAAGCATTTTTTTCCGTAGAGACTGCTATTGGTAAGATTCTGGGTTTTTTCTGGAGAAAGTGAAGAAAAAAGAAGTTCATGACGATGTAAATTGTGTCTTTCTAGTGTTTTTTTGTTTCAATCAAAGGCGGGTACTATATATATTATATATAAGCTTCCGCCAATTTAGATTTCATTTATAGTCTGAGGTACAGAGTCTGCCTCATATTAATATTTTTCGGAGCTGAAAAATGAATTAAAAAAGGGAAAATTCAACTTTTTTCCTCGATATTAAAATTTATTCGGAATACTGATAATTTTATCAACATGATTTACTTTCTATGTGGAAAATTGAAATTTGAATACCCACACAAAATGGCATTGACACTTTCTGTTTTACGAGCGTTTTATTGACCCACAACCGAAAGATAAAATATATCCTCTGCATGAGCCAGTTATTTCGTCGTCTTTTTTAGAGTAATTGGGTTTTAAAATGGATGAGCTAGTGGTGTTTTTTATGTCTTTGTAATTGTACAGTTTTCTTTTATTTTACCGTGAGTGATATATATTTGAAATTGGTCAACCTTTGGCTTTCTCCCAGATAACATATTTTTTATTTTATAATAACTATGAGTTCCTATTTTTTTGTTTCTGGTGTTTTTCATACAGTTTTCTATTTTTTTATATAACTTTAATATCCTGTAATAATGATTATTGCTTAATGCTCCTTGGTAAGTTTTTATTAAATAAATATATGACCCTTTAATTAGGATATTTTTAGGGTTTTCATTATATACATCAACAGTTTCATATTGTTTATTTTTAAGGTGGAAATCAATTACTGGGTCAAATGAAAAAGTTATTTTATTCTCAGGGGGATGCAAAAAAGATATTAATTTGGTGATTGGCATATTGTAAGAGTTTTTAGCAGTATTTTGGTGCGTAATTAGATTAAAAGTTGAAGATATTAAAAAAACCGCAGCATAATATACATATAATCTTTTTATATTAATATTTTCTATGTAAGAAAGTAAATGTGATAGTATGAAATAGAAAGGAATGGATAATGCAATGTTATTTCTGTATTTTCCGGAAACGCCTATAATTATCATCAATGTCACAAGACCAATAAGTAAAAATATGCTTTGGACGACTAATAAGGAATGTGGTGAGTTTTTATCCGCAAAAAATGACTTCCCCCCTTTTATAATAATTACTAAAGTAAATAGAAAGAATACTACAAAAATAGGAGAAACAATAAATACACTTCCACCATTTATTATCCCATATATAGCATTCAATAAAGATTCGATAAAATCATTAATTTGATGATCCCTATTATGTATATGTACTGTAAAAAATATATATATTTGATATGAGCTTAAAGAGAGATAGATTGCAGAAAATGTAAAAATATTTTTAATTTTAAAGTCATTTCTTCGATAACAAAATAATAGTAAAAATATAATTATTAGAAGTAATAGAGTAAGGTAGCTTAAATAAGTCATAAAAGATAAAAGCAGCCCTAAGATGGCAAAGTGTTTACAAGATAATTCAGATTTATATTTAAATAAATTAGTGTAAAGGAATATGAACAGAGGTATCCAGTATGCATACCATCGCACACTGTTTGTCCAGAGTAAAAGACCACTATTTATAAAAACGAACATAAATAATAATAGCTTTGAATATATGTTATCCAATTCTTTTACTGCATATTTATAAAAATATGTTAAAGCACAGACGTTAAGCAGTATAGAAAATACTAGAATTGCTTTATATGAAGACAATAGTTCGTATATTAATTTGTTTAGAATATAGGATAAGGGGGGATGAACATCTTCACTTTGAGCTTTAAAAAATATTTCACTTAAAGAAAAGGGCATTTTTCTTAGATTAAATATCTCATCATCATAGAAATGATGGTTGTAATAGATAATCATTAATGAAATTGTAAGGTATATACTGGATCCTAAAATAAGAACTTTTTTAGATTGTTGTTTGATATTTTCCACAATAACATTAACCTTTTTGATGAATAATTTATTTAAATGCAATATACAGACTTGTACTGAATTTACTATGAATAGTTTCGAGTCGTTTTTTGGTTACTTTAACTGCGCAACTTTAACCGCATAGCGTAAATCTATGAAGTTACAGAAGAATACGCATGATGTCTATCGGTTAATGTATCATTTTGTATGGATACCCAAATATAGGTATAAGGTATTTTGTGATCCGTATAGAGAAGTGCTAAAAGGGATTATCGAGAAAATAGGGTATGACTATAATATTGATATTGTTGAATTAGAAATACCTGTTGATCACTTACATATGGTTGTTCGAGGAGGGGAGCCAAAAATGTCTCCGAGTGATGTAATGCAAATAATAAAAAGCATTTCTGCTCGAGAGTTTTTTCGACGTTATCCAGAGATAAAGAAACCATATTTCTGGGGTGGTAAATTATGGACGCAAAGTGACTTTGTTGAAACGATAGGGAATGCCAATGAGGAAGTGATTAGAACTTATGTTCAAGGTCAGCTAAAGGAGCATAAGAAGAAGGAAAATATACCGCAACAGCTCGATTTGTTTTAAAACTCGGTCCGCTTGCGACCGAGTTTTTTATTTGGAAAGTTCTGAATGTACTGTTAATAATCTAAGCCAAGACGATAAGCTGTCCGGTTACTAGAAAAATTAAGCTGCCAGTTGCAAGCTGAGAAAGTGAATTGCAAAGGCACGAATGATGTGGCTACCACAAAAAAAGACTTATCAGAAACAGAAAAAAGAACTCAATAAAATCGTCACCATGTATCTTGATTATGCAGAAAACCGAGCAGCTAGGCGTATTGCTATGAAAATGGCTGATTGGATAGAGAAAGTAGACGCATTTTACAGTTTAACGACTATGAACTTTTACAAAATGCAGGAAAAGTGAGTGATTCAGTGGCAAAATTCTTAGTCCATAAGCAGTACGAAAAGTTTAGAGTGATTCAGGATAGTCATTTTGATAAAAGTATTAAACAAATACTACCAAAAAAATAAAGTAGCTAACCTTATATGGGGTTCATAATATGGGGTTCATAATGAAAGACGAATATGATTTTTCTAATACAGAACGCGGTAAGTTTTACCGTGCGGACACCAAAATCAATATTCCAAACTATAAAGAAACTAAGCAAGATCAATCAGAAGCAACGGCGTTTTCAAATCATAGTGCAAATACCATTGTTGAATGCTTAGATGATAAAGAAGGTGATGTGTAATTTTTTCCAATATTTAGGACTAAGTGTCTAGGTTTATATGAGCTATCAACCTCATTATACAATTACGCCACGCATTTTACATTTAATCGCTGAAATTAGTGAAAACTTGGGGCGTTTGTCTGTTTTGCTAGAATAATCATCAAATTTACGTTTACGTCGATTCAATCGTATTCGTACTATTCAAGGTTCATTGGCGATTGAGGGAAACACTTTAACGGAACAACAAATTACAGCCATATTAGACGATAAGCCTGTTATTGCTCCTCCACGCGAAATACAAGAGGCGCGTAATGCATTGGTGGCGTATGAACAATTGGATCAGTGGCAAGCGAGTAATAAACAACATTTACTTAATGCACACCAATTGTTAATGAAAGGCTTAATTGATCCACTGGATGTTTATCGTCATAAAAGGGTAGGTGTTATGCAAGGGGATCAGGTGATACACATGGCTCCCCCTGTTAATCGGGTTGATATTTTAATGGCCGATTTATTGGGCTGGTTAAAAACAACTCCTGACCATGCCTTGATTAAAAGTTGTGTCTTTCATTATGAGTTTGAGTTTATCCATCCTTTTATTGATGGGAATGGTCGCATGGGACGGTTATGGCAAACATTGATTTTAAGCCAATGGAATCCTTTATTTGTTCATATTCCTGTAGAAAGCATGGTTTATGCCCAGCAACAAGCTTACTATCAGGCATTAAATGAAAGTACGCTAAAAACAGATTCAGCCCCTTTTATTGAATTTATGTTGACGGTTATTTTAGAGGCTTGTGCAGCAGATACCCCTCAAGACAGGCCCCATGAGACCCCCCAAGTTATTAAGCTCTTGAGTGTGATAAAAGGTGAAATGAGCCGCGAGCAATTACAAGGTGTACTTGAGCTAAAAGATAGAAAGTCTTTCAGAGAACGGTATTTAGTCCCTGCTTTATCAGAAGGGTTAATTGAAATGACACTTCCAGATAAACCGAATAGTTCTTTACAGAAATATTTTTTAACTGCATCAGGTAAGCAGTTATTAAAAGGTAAGGGAAATAGAATTTAGGGTGATTTTTATTTTTAGTAGTACTGATTGTAGTGCTTGTATTTATTTAAACTATAATTATCTTTATTTATCAAGTAAGTATGCTCTTAATTAAGTTGCCGCTGCCAAAATTTAAGTTTCACAAGAAACAATAAAGGCCCGAAACACCTGATTAAAACTAGGTTTTTGGGTTTTTTTGCCTATAGCATCCTACAAAGGTTTCATAGAATAATAGGCTTTATTTCTCGTACCTACCATCCTCAGTAGGAATGTATGTCAAATATGTATTCCCATAGCACATAACAGGGGCAGTAGAAAAAAACAATTCCTTCAGTCAACGTCGCAATAGAGAAAAATATGACCTCATTTTTTATTCATTAATAAATACTTTAGTTTTTTACTGTCAAGAACCTATTAATCAGCTATATTAGTAGTATATTCTTGGATGAGGCTTTTAAGAAAATGAAACCGATAGATCTCTCTAATGCATTAAAAATTAATCGCCCAGAATTAGGCGATCTTTCTGGTGTTGGTTTGTATCGACTGCTTAGGCTTGTGGCATGGGAAGATATTATGGGGCCAGGAGCTTCTGCAATAAGCTATCATGCGGGGAAAAAACTGGGGAATAAATTAGATGTTAAATCTTTAGATGATTTTCTGGTGTTATGTGAGGAACTTAAAATTGGTATTATAAAAATTCCAAAAATGACAAATACTCATATACATGTTGATATTTATGAATGTATTACTTGTTCGGGAATGGATCCAGTGGGACGTCCAATTTGTCATTTTGAAGGAGGGCTAATTGCTGGAGCGCTAGAAGTTATTACTGGGAAATCTGTAAAGGCTAAAGAAGTAAGTTGTATTGGTGGATTAGGAGATAAAACTTGTGGTTATGATTTGGACCTTAAGTAAGTTCTTTACTTTAAAAAAGGTCACAGCATATTTTTTGAAAACTGATACAAAATTTTCAAAACAGCCACATCGTGTATCTTAATTACATTTCCACTATCTGACTGGGGTGTCTAACAAACATTGTATATTTGTTTTTTTGTTTAGTAACCCAGCCTCGAACTTCTATTTTTTTATTGTTATAGTTTTTAAGATTAGGAAATAATGCAGCATGCTTTTTGCTGATTTTCAGTGAAAATGATTTGGAAAGCTTAAGATAACTATTTTTTTTTGTAGGGTAAATACTTACTACCTTGCCGACAATTCTTTGCCAACCTTTATAGTTTGATCTATTTAATTGATTAGCTAGTTTACTTGCATATTCAGAACGTTGCCAAATACCTAGTTTATCCTGTTCTGCTTGCTGTTGAGCTTTAATCAAGACATCAGTATATTTCAAATTAGGTGGATAGATATTAACCGTTGCAAGTCCTTTTTTTACCAATTCAAGATTAATGTGTAGATTAGTTTCGGTAAAAAGGTGAGCAAGTAGGCGGTTATATTTATCACGTTTTTCAACATCTCTTTCTAGCCTTATTTTTTTGTTTTTTAAAGTCTCTTTTAGCCAACGTTTCGCATCTTCGCCACCAGCTTGGGCAGATTTGTGTCTACTTTCAACTTCGGGTGTATTTATTCCTAGAAACCTGATTTTTTGACCATTTGATAATAAAACAGTATCTCCATCGTAAACTTTTTTTACTTGGTAGTAAGAATGCCCTGCGTTAACATGCAATATTTTGGCATCTTGATGTGGGATATCAGAAAAGTGTGTTTTTCCATTTTCATCTTTCCATTGAAAAATTTCAGCTTGGGCTGATATTGGGCTAAGTAGTAAAATGATTAACAATAAAAACATAAGGTATGTAGAATTTATATTATTTTTAATTAAAGAATAATCTGTTTTTTGAGAATTACTATGCTTACCATCATTCAGCGAGTTACAAAAGCGCAAGCTGTTGTTAATAATGAGACAATAGGAAAAATAGATCAAGGTATTATGGCGCTAGTTGCCATGGAAAAAGAAGACGGTGAAAATGAGGCTAATCGTTTGTTAGAAAAAATACTTAACTATCGTATTTTTTCAGATATAAACGATAAAATGAACCTGAGTTTGCGTGATGTAAAGGGTGGGTTGTTGCTTGTTCCTCAATTTACTTTAGCCGCAAACACTCAGAGTGGTAATCGACCTAGTTTTTCAGCTGCTGCGGCACCTGAAAAAGCAAAGCAATTATTTTCTTATTTTTGCCAGCAAGCAACAAAAAAATTTCCTTATACAGAGTTTGGTCAATTTGGTGCTGATATGCAAATTTTATTAGTAAATGATGGGCCTGTTACGTTTATATTAAAAACTAATTGATGATAAGGAAGTCTGATAGAGGGATGTTCATAGACGATTAGTGTTGACTTTTGAGGCGACCGGTCGTACTATGCATTTATGGAGCAATTATCAAATAAAGAAAGAAAGCGAAAAAAATTATTAGATCAAGGTGTTTTGATGCTGACTGAGCAAGGTTACCATGGTACAGGTCTTAAAGAAATTTTGGATATTGTCGAAATTCCCAAAGGCTCTTTTTATAATTATTTTGCTAGTAAAGAGGAATATTGTGCAGAGGTGATTAATCATTATATAGAGCCCTTTTTACAACTATTAACACATCATCTGCAAAAACCAGGTGTTGATGGCTTGTTGGGGTTAAAGAATTATTATGATGAATTGACTGATGAGCTTGAAAAATCGGGTTTTAAAGGGGGGTGTTTGCTGGGTAATTTGATGGGCGAAATTGGTGATACCAGCGAGATCTGTAGAGACTCGTTAATTAATGCAGTTAATCGTTACAAAGGAATTCAACTTGTAGCATTAGTTCGTGCTCAAGAAGAAGGTATTGTAAGAAAAGATCGCTCAGCAAATTTGATGGCAGATTTGTTAATTAATAATTGGCAAGGTGCACTTCTGCGGATGAAAATTGAGCAATCTGTGGAACCTTTGCGTGAATGCTGTGAAACTTTATTCGATGATTATTTTATAACAAAGATACACTGACTCAGTAAAGGGTTGTTTTTTACTGTCTAATTTTAATACGACCGGTCACGTTACCAAGAGGAGAAAATGCCAAAATATATTATAGAAAGAGAAATTCCAGGCGCAGGGGATTTAACAGAACAAGAGTTACACAGTATTTCACAGAAATCTTGTTGTGTATTGAAAGAGATGGGGCCACAAATACAATGGTTAGAGAGTTTCGTCACTGACGATAAAATCTATTGTATTTATATTGCTCCAGATAAGAAAAGTATTCTAGAACACGCCAAAAAAGGTGAGTTTCCTGCAAACTCTATTGCTGCTATTAAAACCATTATTGACCCAACTACAGGAGAGTAAAAAATAAATTATTAGAATAGTTACAAAAATATAAATAAAGAGGAAGGAAAATGAATAAAGAAATAAAAAAATCAATTTATCCATGGCAGCACTTTTTAAAAGCTTGTGCTTTTACAGTGGTGGCTTTGCTAATTTCTACGCCCATTAGTGCAGATGAAACCTGTCAATCACCTTATATGGCCAAAATAACAGGGCAGGAAGATTTTGTTTATGTTTGGACATTGGGCATTGAAGGGCTAGGTGATGAACAAGATAAATTAGTTACCGTTGATGTAAACCCTAAATCAAAAACTTATGGCAAAGTAATTAATAGCCTTTCAGTGGGGGGGAGGAATGAGGCGCATCATTCTGGTTTTACTGATGATAGAAAATTTTTATGGGCTGGCGGTTTAGATACCAATAAAATCTTTATCTTTGATGTTCATACTAACCCTAATAAACCCACGTTAATTAAAACAATTACGGACTTTGTTGCTAAAAGTGGAGGTGTTGTTGGTCCACATACTACTTATGCATTACCAGGCAGAATGATGATAACCGCTTTGTCAAATAACAAAGATCATGGTGGTCGTACGGCGTTGGTTGAATATACGAATGAAGGCGAATATATTACTACGCATTGGACACCTACTGACAGTAATCTGAACGGTGCAATTAAAACGGGTAAATATGCCGATGGTTATGGTTATGATGTTCGTGTTTTACCAAGAAGAAATGCGATGTTTACTTCATCATTTACTGGTTGGTCAAATTACATGATGGATTTTGGAAAAATGTTGGCTGACCCAGAAGCTATGAAGCACTTTGGTAACACCGTTGTATACTGGAATTTACATACTCGCCAACCTAAAAAAATATTTGATGTACCAGGCGCACCTCTTGAGATTCGCTGTGCATGGGATCCAAAACATGATTATTGTTTTACCACGACTGCATTAACTTCAAAAATATGGTTAATTTATCAAGATAAAGAACATCAGTGGCAAAGTAAAGAAGTGGCTGATATAGCTGATCCGAGCAAAATTCCACTACCTGTTGATATTTCTATCCAAAGTGATGACAACCTTCTTTGGGTGAATACTTTTATGGATGGAATGACACGAGCTTATGATATTTCTGATCCATTTAAACCTAAGCAGATTTTTGAGCAAAAAATTGGAGCGCAGGTCAATATGGTTTCATCAAGCTGGGATGGAAAACGTCTTTATTACACCTCTTCTTTATTAGCTAATTGGGATAAGAAGGGGAAGGATAACGAGCAGTTTTTAAAACTTTATCATTGGGATGGAAAAAAACTTAGCGAACAGTTTTCTATTGATTTTATCAAGGAAAAATTAGGAAGAGCACATCAAATGCGTTTTGGTGCCTATTCTCTTTATGCTAATAAAGCTACGTCTGTTAAAAAGTTAGCTTTAAATAAATAGTAGTAAGTAATTTCTGGTTTTAGATTGCCTTGGAGTGAGGTGATTAAACCTCGCTCCTTACATGACTATTAATACGTCACAGCCTAAATATTGAAACCGGTTTGTCTTGAGCCTAAAACTCTTGTGGCACGGTCATTATGTTAAAAAATTTATAGTGTAGGTAGGGCTAACAGTCTTTTCATTAACCTACAATAAATTTATATTGTTACGAGGCCTCATCATGTTATTACTTAAAATTTCTCAATGGTTGTTCGTATTTTTAATTAGCATACCTCAACTGATTTATGCAGAGCAGCCACAAGCAATATTAGCGCCTGGTTATAGCCCTTTAAAATTTATTGCACCAGAAGCGGGAAGCTATCTTTTGCCTCCGCTTGGTCAAGCAGCTAATGGTCAGGTTCTTAATACAAAGAATACAGGTATTGAACTCTATGATTTGATGGGCGATAAAATTGTTTTGCTTAGTTTTATATATTCTACCTGTAGTGATGTTAACGGATGCCCATTGGCTACCGCTGTATTTCATAAAATAAAACGCAAGCTAGAAAATGAGCCGCAATTAGCTAATCAATTACGTTTACTGACTTTAAGTTTTAACCCAGAGCATGATACTCCTAAAGTAATGGAAAGTTATGGCAAAGGTTTACAAAGTCCTTCATTGGATTGGCAGTTTTTAACTACTCGGTCAGAGCAGGAAATACTACCGATTCTGCAACATTATCGGCAAAGTATTCAAAAAATTGTTGATGAGGACGGACAATCTACGGGGACTTTTTCTCATATACTACGAGTTTATTTGATTGATAAAAATAAAAAAATTCGAAATATTTATAGTGTTTCTTTTTTACATGCTGATACTTTAATAAATGATGTTAAAACATTGCTTGCAGATACTTACATACAAACAGATAAGGTAAGGGAAGAACAAGCGATACAATCGTCATATTATCAAGCAGGTGATAATAAATTTGCATATGAGAAAAAAGATTATAAAACCCAGTCGATTGCACTAACAGACCGAATAGGGAAACGAACAGATTTAATTCAGACAATTAATAACCCACCATTAGGTTTACCTAAACTGGCAATACCTGATAATAATCCAATCAGTAAAGCAAAAATAAGCTTAGGTAAAAAGTTATTTTTTGATCGCCGATTATCTATCAATAATACATTTTCTTGTGCTATGTGTCATATTCCAGAACAAGGCTTTAGCAGTAATGAAATGGCAACATCTGTGGGTGTGGAAGGACGTACCGTTAGACGTAATGCTCCAACACTCTATAACGTGGCTTATTACCAAACATTTTTTCATGATGGTAGGGAAAATACGTTAGAACAACAAGTCTGGGGGCCGTTACTTGCTAGAAATGAAATGGCAAACCCTTCTATTGGTTATGTTATTAATAAAATAAATCAATTGCCTGAGTATCAAGAATTATTTGAGAAAACATTTAATCGCCCCGCTGGAATGGAAACAATAGGGCAGGCAATTGCAAGTTATCAACGGACACTTAATTCTGCTAATTCCAGTTTTGATCGCTGGTTTTTTTCTAAGCAAGAAAAAGCATTAACTCAATCAGCACAACAAGGATACCAGGTATTTATAGGGAAAGGGCAATGTAGCCAATGTCATTCTCTTACAGCATCAGACGCTTTATTTACTGATAACCAGTTTCATAATACTGGAGTAGGTTATCAACGAGCGATGAAATCAACAAAAAAGACAATAAAAGTACAGTTAGCTCCAGGAGTATTTGCTGATGTAGATAATCAAGTAATTGAGTCTGTTAGTGAAAGTAAAGGTAATGATTTAGGCCGTTATGAAGTAACTCAAGACCCTGCGGATAGATGGAAATATAAAACTCCATCATTAAGAAATATTAGTCTAACAGCTCCTTATATGCATGATGGTTCAATATTGAGTTTAGAACAAATTATTCGTTTTTATAATCAGGGCGGCATAGAAAACGAAACTTTAGATCCATTGATCAAACCACTTAATCTATCTGAGTCGGAAATAAAAGATTTGTTAGCATTTTTAAAGTCTTTGACTGGAAGCAATGTTCAACAATTGATCTCCGATGCTTATACTCAGACTATTGGTGATATTTCAGCACACGAAGAAATAAGTTATCAAAAACCAAAGTAGAAAATTTAAATATGCATTTTAATTGAAGCCGTGTATTACTTGTACTATGATTTTTACACAGTCCAAGTTTTGTAAGGGCTACTTTTTTGTATTTTTCGTAACCCAACAAGTAAGATATAAAATTATAAATCAAAAACTCGGCCGCAAGCGACC
>JAKIVF010000105.1 GCA_021647145.1 Methylococcaceae bacterium
ATGAATTTGATGCGGTGGAGTAAAAAAGGACTAACGAATTTTCAAGCTAGCATTGAAAAATTTATTGATTCACCTGATGCTTTAGTTTCTATGTTAAAGAAAGTGAATTTTTTATGAGAAAGTTGTGACCCTAGGTGTACGGTAACTATTAACAATAGCTTCTTTATCCTCATATCCTAGCGCCATACCACATACTAACAATGAATCATTGGGATAAGCTAAAGCAGGTTTGATGATATGCGGATAATTTGATAATGAGGCAAGTGGACAGCTAGCTAAACCATGCTCAACAGCACTTAACATCACTGATTGTAAAAACATTCCATAATCCAAAAAGGAACCTGTTTTCATTACACTATCCAAAAAAAACAGTAACATAACTGGTGCGCCAAAGGCACGATAATTAGCCGCCCACTGGTCTAACTGAAGTTGCTTATCTCCACGTGCAATACCTAACGCGGAGTACAGTTGCAAGCCACAAGCTTTACGGCGTGATTTATAAGGTTCTTGCCATTTTTCTGGGTAATAAGGATAATCCGCTTTGCCTTTATCACCAGAACGAAAGGCATTTTCGATTTGTTCTTGCAGTGCCTGCTTTTTATCTCCTGTTACAACAGCGACTTGCCATGGCTGAGTATTAACACCAGATGGAGCATGACTAGCTGCTTCAAGGATTGAATTAATTATTTTTTTATTGACCTCTTTGTTTAAAAAGGCACGGACAGATTTTCGTTGTTTTAGTGCTTCTGTTACTTTCATTGTTTCAATATGTATTTTATCGTTCCCATACCCTGCATATATAACAATTGTAGTGTGTGACAATATTGTTAATCTAATTCTTTAAGCAAAATCTTTCCTTCTGACGTCAATTCTATTTCCCATTCTTGGCCATCCCCGACAACATCTACTTCATACTCAACACGCCCATCGGGAGCTTCAATTTTTTCTGCTTTTTCAATTTCAAGCTGTTTAAAGGTTTTCTCAAGTGTCTTTATAATAGCTTTAGGCAATTCTGAAAGTGGAATTTCTATTTCTTCGCCAAAACTTTCTCCGTTCGATGTAAATAATGTTTCAAATTTCACACCATTGACTCTATATTTAACCTCATAAAGTAGCTCTCCAAAATGGACTTCCTTGTCAATTTCTATGAGTTTTGCTTCAGGGTGTTCTTTTTTTATCATTTTAACCACGGCTTCAGGAACTTCAGAATGGGGAATTTTTTTTGCTACTACTGAAGACACAGGTAAAACAAATGCTCCAATTATTGATGCTAAAATTATCTTTTTTGTATTCATGGCTTTCCTCTTTTATTTATTTATCATAAAACTTAGGTATTCTACTTTTAACACAGAACTTATTATTGATACTCAAGGGGTAGAAGTAAGTATGTAGTCGACATAGTTTTTCCATAATGCAGAAGATTGGTTAAAAAGGCCAATAAGGATTGGGATGTTGTTAAACCTCTACTTCTTTGGGTGTATTTTTGATAATAAAATGGTGAAATAGATATGCAGCAAACTGCATATCTATTTCTATAGCAAATCTATCAATGCAAATACCGCTCAATAGAAACCCTTACCCGAGACTAAGTGAGGCATAAATTAAGATTATTTATGGGTTCACTATATAACTCGTAGAATAACTTTTTCCTGAGGTACACATATCTCTACGTGTAGGCGATTCACAAGAAGTATCGCTAAACTCAGCCTTCAACTCACCTTTTTTATTCGGTACAAAGTAAAACCTGAAATTAGGGTCAGCACTGATTGCAATATCAATTTTTGCAGTTAATACTGGCTTACCGTCAAAAGTGACTTTGACTTTATCAACAAAATGAGACTTTCTAATAAAGCGTGTAACCTGATCCATTTGCATACCAGTAATATTTGGATGGCTAATTAATAACTGAGTTAATGCTGGCTCACCTTCTTTAATGCCTTTATCCATTTTGAATTTCATTTTCCCCAAACGTTTCATTGCTGTATCTAGGTCAGCACCAATAGGAGCAGAACAACCACCACTGGCTTTGACAAACTTTTTAGTCATATAAAATTTTCCGTCATTCATTTCTGCAACGGCCCTAATATAACTATAGCTATTAACACGTACTCGCATTGCTAAATCAGCCCTTCCAGTTTCCGGGGTAAATTCAAATTCACCGACAAAAGGAAAGGGGTTTTTATCTACAAAAACTGTCAGTTTTTTGATATATCTATCTTTCGTTTGCTTAATCTTACTTCTGATTTTTACTGGAACCAAGGCTGGATCTTCTGCACGATAAGGAGCTTCAATTTCTATGACATTATCAGATTCTTCGATTATTATTCCTGAGAAATACTGACTTTTTAATACGTTATTCCAATTCGTTTCATCTTTGGCAGCCATTGCTAACAAAGGCAACATAATTAAAGTAATAAAACCAACTTTTAAAAATTTTTTTTTCATTTTTGCCTCTAATATAATTTATGTTAATCTTCCCATTCGAGCTCAGCAAAAGCAGCAGTCACATTTTTTTTATGGAATTGGTCAAAAAGCTTCCATTTTTTTCTTTCAGAATAGCCAACTTTTTTTATAGCTTCTTCTAAAAATTTTCCCTGTTTAATCATTTCTCTAATTTCCGTGAGTAATATTTGCAAATATTTTTTTTCAAGTTTTAAACTTTTTGGCCAATCTGTAACAACGGGTCCATGTCCAGGGATAACAATTTTATAAGTTTTTTTCTCCAACTTGTTTAGCTCTGTAAGCCAGCCTAAAAGGCTGCCATCAATCACCGGCAAATGTTCTAAAAATAACAAGTCAGACATCCATAAAGTCTGTGTCTTTCGATCAAAAACGGTTATATCATTATCTGTATGTGCAGTTGGGTGTGCATTAATCGTAAGTTTTCTTCCACCTAAATCAATTGTTAACTTCTTTTTAACAGGTATATCAGGGGGAATAATATTTTTTTCCGTTAACTTAATATTTAATTGATCAGCCGCTTTATCTATATAATATTGTCCCCTTGTAGACATAGCTCGTGCTAATTTATTATGCCCAATAAATTTTACTTTATCGCTTTTAAAAGCAATATTTCCATAGATGTGGTCAGGGTGAACATGGGTGTTAATAACATAACAAACGGGTTTGTCAGTAATTTTTACAATTGCTTTTTTTAATGCAAAACCTTGTTCTGGGTTGCCTCCTGTATCAATGACTGCAACACAACTACCCCCAATAATAAAACCAATGTTTGCAATGGCACCATGGTTGATTTTATTAGGCATTTCATGTTTTCCAAAATGCACATAAACTCCTTGTGCAACTTTAGTTATAGATAATGCTTTAACGGCATGTGCATTTTGGATAATCAGTAATGTACAAAGTAAAAATAAAAATCTCAAAAGACCTCCTTCCCACTGTTTAAAAGAATCATTGAATCAATTGTTTTCGAGTCAATATTTAAAAATTTATCAAAACGATTACTTGCTTTTTATGTTATTTTTCAAAGAAATAGAAAGTTAACTATATTTAGACTTAAATAGTTTTATTATATTTTTTTCCCACATAAAATAAGCCCTCTATATATCACAAAAATAACAGCACCAAGTGTATAATAAATCGTGTATTAATATTAAATACATTAGGGTTTAATAATATCATTTAAAATGAATTAACTGTTAAATAAAGATGCCTTGATAAAAGTGTCTTAACTACGGTAAAGTTCACATTAATTTTCATTAGCTATTGTTCTAACTAAAATACTGACAATACCAACAAAACTAACTTGAGGAAACACAAGTGGCAGTCATAAAGATATCCCCTGATCAGATTTCTAGAAAAAAAAGACGTGGACCTAAAGGACATTCCGTTGATCTTTCTGCCTTGGAAGATATAAAGACTCTGCTCAGTGATGAATCTCGACAGAGAGACTTATTAATTGAGCATTTACATAAAATTCAAGACCATTATCAGCATATCTCGTCAAAACATCTTGTCGCATTAGCGCATGAAATGAACCTTTCCACCGCAGAAGTCTACGAAGTCGCTTCTTTCTATCATCATTTTGATGTAGTTAAAGACGGACAAACTCCCCCACCTCCTCTTACTGTTCGTGTCTGTGAATCTCTTACTTGCGATATGTCTGGTGCACATGACCTGATTGGCGCACTAGAGAGTGGACTTAGTGATCAAGTAAGAGTTCAAAAAGTACCTTGTGTTGGACGATGCCAGCATGCACCTGTGGCTGTTGTAGGTCAAAACCCGATTCATCAAGCAACCCCTGAATCAGTCACTATTGCAGTTAAAAATTTAGATGTTAAAGAAAAAACAACGAACTATATCAGTTTAGAAAAATACCGAGCCGATGGTGGATACCAAACACTTAAAAATGTGCTTGAAGGCAATATAGAAACTGAATCCATTATGATGAAAATGGAGGATTCAGGTTTACGAGGCTTAGGTGGTGCGGGGTTTCCAGCAGGCAAAAAATGGCGTATTGTTAATAGCTTTGCTGCTCCTCGTTTAATGGCCGTCAATATTGATGAAGGCGAGCCCGGTACATTTAAAGATCGGCATTATTTAGAAATTGACCCGCACAGATTTTTAGAAGGAATGATAATTGCTGCATTAACAGTAGGCTGTGATGCTATCTATGTTTATTTACGTGATGAATATGCGGGTTGCAGAGATATTTTAACCAAAGAAATTGCTAACTTACAAAATAACCCACCTTCTGACTCGGTTAAATTACCCCCAATTTACCTTCGACGAGGGGCTGGCGCATATATTTGTGGTGAAGAATCAGCCATGGTTGAATCTATTGAAGGTAAACGCGGCATGCCTCGTTTAAGACCTCCTTATCTTGCCGGAGTTGGATTATTTGGTCGCCCAACCTTAGAACACAATATGGAATCAGTCTACTGGGTTAGAGATATTATTGAAAAAGGGCCTGATTGGTTTTCTTCACATGGTCGACATGATCGTAATGGTTTACGCTCTTTCTCTATCTCTGGCCGTGTTAATAAACCAGGTGTGCATTTAGCACCAGCCGGCATCACCATGCGTGAACTAATAGACGAATATTGTGAAGGCATGCAAGAAGGCCATGAATTTTACGGTTATTTTCCCGGTGGGGCGTCTGGCGGCATATTACCTGAATCTATGGCAGATATACCGATGGATTTTGATACTTTAAATGAATATGGATGTTTTATTGGTTCTGCTGCTGTTGTTGTTTTTTCTAATCAAGATAGCGCGAAAAAACTGGCTCTTAATGCGATGAAATTCTTTGAAGAAGAGTCTTGTGGGCAATGCACACCATGTCGAGTGGGGACTGCCAAGGCCGCCACTTTAATGGAAGAAAAAGACTGGGATACAGATTTATTAGAAGAACTCTCCTCAGTTATGGTCGATGCCTCTATTTGTGGTTTAGGGCAAGCTGCTCCGAACCCGATGCGCTGTATCATCAAATATTTCCCAGACGAACTATAACCCCGTTAATTGAAGAGAAAAATTATGGCTGCAAATCCAGAATATATGAACAAAGCAACTATCAACTTCTCACTTGACGGTGAGGAAGTGTCCGCGTTTGAAGACGAAACCTTGATTCAAACAGCAAAAAGATTAGGTAAAGATATTCCTCATCTTTGTTATAAAGAAGGCTTGCGCTCAGATGGTAATTGCCGAGCTTGTGTGGTAGAAATTGAAGGAGAAAGAACGCTAGCCCCTTCTTGTTGCCGTTCAGCAACAGAAGGGATGAAAGTTCAAACTTCCAGTGATCGAGCGTTAAAATCACAAAAAATGGTATTAGAGTTATTAAAATCTGATATGCCAAAACAGAGTGAGTCCCCTTATAAACTGGACTCTGAACTAGATGTTTGGGTAAAAAAACTTAACGTTGGCGAACCGCGATTTGCTCCACGCCACCAGCCAGAAGCAGATTTATCTCATCCAGCGATTGCGGTCAATATGGATGCTTGCATTCAATGTACTCGTTGTTTACGTGCCTGCCGTGAAGAACAAATGAATGATGTAATTGGTTATGCCAATCGTGGGTCACATTCTGAAATTGTATTTGATATTGCCGACCCAATGGCTGCTAGTAGTTGTGTCGCCTGTGGTGAATGTGTGCAAGCCTGCCCTACCGGCGCGTTAATGCCAGCTAATAATGTTGGCTTAGAAATAGCAGATAAAACTGTTAATTCAACCTGCCCTTATTGTGGTGTTGGCTGCTTAATCAAATATCATATAAAGGATGACAAAATCTTATACACCGAAGGACGTGATGGATTTACCAACCACTATCGCCTTTGCGTAAAAGGTCGATATGGCTTTAATTATATTGATAACCCACTCCGTTTAACCAAACCTTTAATCAGACGTGATGGCGTCGCTAAAACCACTAAATTATTAGATCCTGATGATTTAGATTCTGTTTTTCGTGAAGCAAGTTGGGATGAAGCACTTGAAGTTGCTGCAGGTGGATTGAAAAAAATTCGGGATGAAAAAGGTAAAAAAGCCCTGGCTGGTCTAGGCTCTGCGAAAGGTAGTAATGAAGAAGCATACCTTTTCCAAAAACTGATTCGTACTGGATTTGGCTCTAACAATGTAGATCATTGTACTCGTCTCTGTCATGCCTCATCTGTTGTTGCATTATTAGAGTGTTTAGGCTCTGGTGCAGTATCCAATCCTGTATCTGATGTTAGCAAAGCAGAAGTCATTATTATTATCGGCTCTAACCCAACAGTCAATCACCCCGTAGGTGCTACATTTATGAAAAATGCAGCTAAAAAAGGTGCCAAAATCATATTGATAGACCCTAATCGTACTGCTATTGCCAAATATGCAAGCCATTTTTTACAGTTCCGTCCGGATACAGATGTAGCTCTGCTTAATGGTCTGATGCACATTATTCTCGAAGAAGGTTTACAGAATGATACTTATATTAAGCAATATACTGAAGATTATGAACTCATCAAAAATCATGTAAAAGACTATAGTCCCGAAAAAGTTGCTCCTATTTGTGGCGTTGATGCAGAAACCATGCGTGAAGTTGCAAGACTTTATGCTACTTCTAAAGGTTCTATGATTTTATGGGGAATGGGCGTTTCTCAACATATTCATGGAACTGATAATTCACGGTGCCTGATTGCATTAGCTTTAATGACGGGACAAATTGGAAGACCAGGGACAGGCTTACATCCATTGCGTGGACAAAACAATGTACAAGGTGCTTCAGATGTTGGATTGATCCCTATGGTATTCCCTGATTACCAACCCGTTATTGACCCTGAAAACCAAGCTAAATTTGAAAAATTATGGGGTGTGGAATTAGACTCAGTCCCAGGACTCACTACAGTAGAAATGTTACATGCCATCTTAGATAAAACACTCTATGGCATGTTCATACAAGGTGAAAACCCCGCTATGTCAGATCCTAATCAAAACCATGCTCGTAAAGCCTTAGCTGCTTTAGAACATATGGTTGTACAAGATATATTTTTAACTGAAACTGCTGGGTTTGCTGATGTAATCTTACCTGCATCCGCATTTTATGAAAAAACAGGGACTTTCTCTAATACCGACAGACGTGTACAAATGGGAAGACAAGCAGTTAATCCTCCTGGTGATGCAAAACAAGATTTATGGATTATTCAGGAAATAGCGAACCGTTTAGGTTGTGGCTGGACATACAAAGGCCCAGAAGACGTTTTTAATGAAATGCGTCAAGCAATGAGTAGTATTGCAGGAATGACATGGGACAGACTTGAAGAAGTTGATTCTTTAACCTACCCACTTGAAAACGTAGGTGACTCAGGAGAGCCAATTATTTTTACCGATGGCTTCCCAACTGAATCAGGTAAAGGTCGGTTCGTGCCTGCTAATTATATCCACGCTGACGAAATGCCAGATGCTGAATACCCTCTAATTTTTATTACTGGTCGTCAGTTGGAGCATTGGCATACAGGCAGTATGACACGTCACTCAACAACTCTTGATGCGATTGAACCAGATCCAGTAATCACTGCTCACCCTGAAGATTTAGAAAAATTAGGGGTTAAGCCTGGTGGATTAATAACAATTGAATCAAGACGCGGAAAAATCACCGCTTATGCTCGTGTCGATTTAGGCGTTCAAAAAGGAACGTTCTTTATGGCATTCTGCTATAACGAAGCCAGTGCTAATTTGATTACCAATGAGGCTTTAGATCCCTCCGCTAAAATTCCTGAATTTAAGTTTTGTGCGATTAAAGCAAATGCGGGTGGAGAGATAGGCACTAGAATTAATTAATATATTTAAATTGGGTTAACAATAGAGCCGTTAACCCAACTCTATTTTATAGTTTAAATCCACAGAACATCTGTATTAATTGGCGAATGGAATATTAAGTCCAAATTACCCCTTTAGAATTTATGAAAGGAGATTTACTCTAGTGTCTTAAAGAAAATAGCGGAAAGGAACCCAAGCAAGGTTGAGAAGCCAATAATTTCTCCACCTTTGAAATAGGCTTCTGGTAACATAGTTTGAGCTATCATGGTCAACATTGAACCAGCGGCCAAGCCCTCAGTAAAAGAAAACAACTGGTGACTAACGCCTGCAAAATAAATATTCCCTAGAACACTGAGTATTCCAGTCAATAGCATTAAACTTATCCACATAAACAAGATAATAGAAAACTTCATACCTTGTTTTCGCATACCGACAGAACTAGAAAGGGCCTCAGGATAGTTTGATAAAAATAGTCCCGCCAATAAAGAATACCCTAAATGAGAATGAATTAAACTGGCGCCAATAACTAATGCTTCCGGGATACCATCTAGCATTAGCCCAAGCCATATTCCTAACGGAGCACCTTTATGGTCATGGATGCCTATTTGATAATCCATAACCGGCTTGATTTCAGTTCCCAGAGATAAATGTTTAATTGCTTTTCTAACCCACAGTTTTGCATTATCTTCAGTAATTTTTTGTCTATCTATTAGGTAAAGATAGATTTCTTGTTGTTGTAAATAACTTTTGTATCGCTTTGCCAGTTCTGGTAAAACCACAATTAGATAATTAAAATCTTTTTTGCGTAAAACCCAAACGGCTGTTCCATCAAGTGCTACTGCTGACATAGTATAACGCCCACCAGTCATAAAAGCATTTTGACCAAAAACTGAATTGGCAGTTAAATTTATACTCTGTTTAAAGTGATTATAACCATCAATAATAGACACGTTTCCCCCGTCAATGATAAACAGATGTTCTGCCCCTTCGCCTTCATGAAAAAAGGTATTACCTTTTTTATATTTTTTATAAACTAGACGATCACTTATGGCTTCTATTTCTTTTTCGGGTAAATCATTAAACAGATCAACCCCATCAATATTCTGTGCAATTTTTTTAAACCTCAGTTTGTTTTTTTTAACCTGAACTGCACTTTGATAGAATCCGTGTTGAGTTATTTGTTGGGAAGATAGCTGGCGCCAATCATTCATTTGAGTATCTGATAAATGATGGTGGTATTGTAAATATTGGTTTACTTTGTCACTTTTAAGCCAATGTTGTATGGCTTCTACCAGTTTTGGGGAGGTAGTTAATAAATTAAAAAAAGTTGTTCTTGGCAATACCCATAAACTAGTGTCTTCTATTGCTTTAGCAGTAAACCGATAAGGTGTTCCACTAATAAAAGCGAGCCAGCCTAGGTCATCATTTTTTTCTAAAAACAAAGATAAAACTTGTTCTTCAGGATCTAACAATTCAACTTGTCCTGCCGCGATTATATAAAGCTCATCACAAGGTTCACCTTGACTAAAAATTAAAGTATCCTTCTTAACATCCCAATAGTACATTTCTTCAGTCAGGATTTTATAATCTTCTTTCTTCAATTGCTGAAACACGTCAATACGTTTTAAAGCTGTAAATATCCCTTTAAAGCGGTGCTGTTTGAGTTTTTGAATATGATGAACATGAGTTGAAGCTTTTCTAACAAAACCACCAAAATTATTAACAATTTGATTGAGTACAATAAAAATAAGCCCGCCTAAAATACAACCCGCAGCTAATGGATAAAAATCACCTTTGTTTAAAGTGCTGGCAACTAAATCAATCGTTAAGGCAGCTAATAATGCACCCCCACCAAAAGCCATTAAAAAAGCAAGTGCACGATCTGACGGTGTCCAGAACAGGGTTGTCAAACAACCTAAAGGTAAGGAACAGGCACTGACAATTCCATAGCTAAGTGCTACAAAAAAAGGAGAATCAAAGGAAAAAGACATGTTATTTTTTTATAAAGTAGTTGGGTTGTAAGCGTAAACTCCCACTATTAATATTAAAGCGGAATAAATATTTGGTTCGGTATTCTCTATCTTTAATAATTAATCCTTAAGTGACAAACGTTGTTTTCTTATGTTATTAAAGTAGCAATGAGTCAATTAAATCAGTACCCTTTTTCTTCTAGCCCCCCATTTTCCAGGTTGTTCTTCAATTACTCCAGCGCAATATTTGCCACATTTTAAACAGCACCCTTTAGCTGTTATATTCCATTCACTAAGTTCGTACCAATCGCGCCCAATTAATAAGGTTCCACAGTGGTAGCACCAAGTACTATTAGCTGTTTTATTATGCATATTACCAACATAGACATAATGAATACCATTATCTAATGCAATCTGTCTTGCTTTTTTTACAGTTTCTGTCGGTGTTGAAGGTTTAGCTGTCATTTTCCAGTTTGGGTGAAAGACAGAAAAATGCATTGGAACATCAGCTCCTAAATGTTCTACAACCCACTGAGTCATTTTTTGAATTTCAGATTCGGAGTCATTTTCTCCAGGAATAATTAGTGTAGTTAGCTCTAGCCAAACATTGGTCTCATGTTTTATATATTCCAATGTTTCTAAAACTTGCTGTAAGTGAGAGCCTGTGAGTTTGTGATAAAAATTATCAGTAAATGCTTTCAAATCAACATTGGCAGCATCCATAGAGTGATAAAATTCCACTCTAGGTTCAGAACAAACATATCCAGCGGTTACTGCAACATTTTTTACTCCTTGTTCTGAACAAGCTTGTGCTACATCTATCGCATATTCATGAAAAATAACAGGGTCATTATAGGTATAGGCAACACTACGACAACCCAATGTTTTTGCCTTCTTAGCAATCATATCAGGGGTTGCTTTTGACATGAGAGTATCCATTTTTCTGGACTTACTAATATCCCAATTTTGACAGAACTTACAAGCTAAATTACAACCTGCTGTACCAAATGAGAGAACTGCTGTTCCTGGCAAAAAGTGATTCAGCGGCTTTTTTTCTATCGGATCTACAGCAAAACCACTGGAGCGTCCCCATGTTGTCAGAACAACCTTGTTATCCTGATTTGCTCGAACAAAACAGAGACCACGCTGGCCTTTATGTAACTTACAGAACCGAGGACAAAGATCACATTGAACCCGACCGTCTTTTAGCAAATGCCAGTATTTTGTTGAGACTGCATCTGGAAAATTATCATTACAATAATCTGAACTAATCATAGCGATACCTTTTTAATCATACCTTGCAATCCAGAATAGTCTGCAGGATACCGGTGTTTTTCAAGCTAGTTGTCGCCTAAAGTTGTAAAATTATGCCGCCTCTTTTCTTTCCTTTTCAGCTTTTTGATTATCTGGGTTTAAATGCACTTCTTTAATCTTATCCCAGTTTCTTATTTCACCGC
>JAKIVF010000106.1 GCA_021647145.1 Methylococcaceae bacterium
ACTTAATGGAACATCTGCTGATATTGAAGCTTCTGGTGTAATATCAATAGACGGTCTGATGATGGCTGCTGTTTTACCTACTGGGCTTGACGAAGACCGCATTGGCGCAATGAGTGCAGCAATGCTATCACTAGGTGATAGAACTGCACAAGAATTAAACCGAGGAGGGTTGGAGCAAGTTTTAATTAAAGGGGATAACGGCTATGTTTTAATGTCCTACGCTGGAACAGATGCAGTATTAACTGTTATGGCTAAACCAAAAGCAAAATTAGGATTGATTTTTCTTGATGCAAAAAGAGCAGCAGAAAGAATTACTGAGATACTTTAATTTTAAAGTAGATTCACGAAATGGGAATTATATTATTGGTCAGTCAGAAATACAAGAATGATGAAATAATAATTTTGGTTAGAAAATCATTATGATCATTGATATGAAATATGAAGATATTGTTGGTGAATATAAAGAAGTTTCACTTGAGCTATATCACTCAGGAGTACGAAAAATTCTATACACAGAGATTGAAACCCCCTATCCAGATGGAAAGCTGATTGTTTCAACAACAAACCCAGATGGAATTATTACTCATGTTAATCAGTCTTTTGTTGAAATGTCTGGATATACAGAGCAAGAGCTGGTTGGCGAGCCTCATAGTATTCTTAGACATCCTGATATGCCTTCTGCAGCATTTCAAGACCTATGGGATACGGTGAGAAAAGGAGATAAATGGCAGGGGTTTGTTAAGAACTTACGTAAAGATGGTGGATATTATTGGGTAAAGGCCGTAGTCATTCCAAACTTCAGAAATGGTCGGTTAGTTGCCTATTCTTCGATAAGGAGAAAACCCTCACGAACTAAAGTGGATGAAAGCATTAGGCTTTATTCAACAATGTTTTAACGAGGAGAGCCTTATGTCATTTCTGTTTACGGTAAGTCCTGATTTTACACCTGATCATTTACCTGGTTGGTATATTTTTAATTCCTGGCTACAAAAGAAAACTAATCTAGCTATTCATCTAGAAATATATAATGACTTTAAAGGTCAGAGGGAGGCTATACTAAGTGACTCAGTTGACCTTATTTATGCAAATCCTTTTGATGCAACGATGCTGGTACGCGAAAAAGGATTTCAACCCTTGGTAAAAGCTTTTGGTGAAGCTGACGAAGTAATGATTGTCACCAGCGTAAAAAACTCAGTAGAGGAAGTCGTTCAATTAGAGAAAGGAATAAAAATCGCTTTTACCGAAGACCCTTCGGTTTTTATGATAGGCTCAATTCTTATTGAGCCAAGTGATTTGAATGAAACAGATATAAACCCTTTTTTATTGGATACCTATGTATTAGTTGCAAAGAGCTTGATTAAGGGAGAGGCTGATGTTGGTTTTTTTTTAGCTGAAGCTTTTGATAGCCTTTCTCCTCTCATCAAAAAAAAGCTTAAAATACTTGTTAGAAGCCAAATAGATGTAATTCATCATTCCTTAATGATTGGGCCTGAATTATTGAATAAAAAAACAGTCATATTAAAAGAACTAGTAGAAATGGATGGTAACGAAAAGGGTCAAGGGGTTTTAAATAGCCTTGGGTTTACAGGATGGCATGAAATAAATGAAAACGAAATGGAATTTATGATTGATTTGATGGATACACTCGTGACTTAATGGCTAGAAAAATTAATATGTCCAATTTTTAATACAAAACCATTGGCCGTTATTTTCTATTTGTATATTTCTATGGTTATGGATGTTGAGTTTATCAGTCAGTCTATGTTCAATAGTAAATATACTTGTAGTCTGTGGGGTCGTCTAACCAAGAAAAATAAATTATTTGGATGAAATATGAAAAAGAGAAAAAAAGAAAGTGATGTTAGTTTGCTTAAAAATCCAGTGGCAAAGTTTGCTTATCGATTTAATAAAGCAAGAGTTTTTAAAGATAAGACTAAATATCAACGTAAAGTTAAACATAAACAAAAGAAATCTTTTCCAATGATTATGATGAATGTTATTGGAAAAGATTTCTTTTGCTTTGAGACTCGTTGTTTTTTGAACAATGATGTTAAAATTGGTCGTCAACCTGCTTAAAACACCCCCGTTTTGTCGCTATCTTGTTAAATATGACATATATCTGGACAAACCAATATAAATTAGGCAGAATTGCATGATTAAATACTTCTGAGATGATGTTTTCATGGCAATGATTACCCTGTTGAATGGTCCTAACCTAAACTTATTAGGTGTACGAGAGCCTGGGCATTATGGGACTAAGAGTCTTGAAGATATTGAATCTACTTTGGTTGAGAAAGCAGAAGGACTAGGGCATCAACTTGATTTTTATCAATCAAATGCTGAGCATGTCATTGTTGAAACAATTCATCAGGCTTTTAATAAACAAGTTGATTTTATTATTATTAACCCTGCTGCTTTTACGCATACAAGTGTTTCCATTAGAGATGCTTTACTTGCTACAAAAATACCTTTTATAGAAGTACATTTGTCCAATATTCATGCTCGAGAAAGTTTTAGAGCCCAGTCTTATTTTTCTGATATAGCTGTAGGTGTTATTTGCGGCTTGGGGGCAAGCGGGTATGAATTGGCTTTACAGGCTACTCACCAGATATTAGCAGAGAGAAACTAAACAATGGATATAAGAAAGATAAAAAAACTAATTGATATTATCGAAGAATCTGATATTGCAGAAATTGAAATTAGTGAAGGAGAAGAATCGATACGAATTAGCCGATATTCTTCATCATTACCTACTTTAGTGTCTAATACACCAGCACCGATTACAAATATAACACCGACTAACCCTATCGCAACTTCAGTATCCTCTGTCAATGAGTCCGCAGCTGAGGTCGTTTCTGATGGTCATGTTGTTAAATCACCTATGGTTGGTACATTCTATCAAGCTGCTTCACCGAGTGCGTCAACTCCTTTTGTAGAAGTAGGTCAATCTGTAACTGAAGGTGAAACGCTTTGTATTATTGAGGCAATGAAAATCCTTAATCAAATAGAAGCTGATAAAAGTGGCACTATTAAGCAAATTTTAGTGGAAAATGCTCAACCTGTCGAATATGACCAACCTCTATTCATCATTGGATAACAAAATCTAGGTAAATAAATGTTCGATAAAATTGTAATCGCTAATCGTGGCGAAATTGCTTTGCGTATACTTCGTGCATGTCGCGAACTAGGCATAAAAACTGTTGCTGTACATTCTGATGCTGACCGAGATTTAAAACATGTTCGGCTTGCGGATGAGGCTGTATGTATTGGACCAGCATCATCAGCTGAAAGTTATTTGAATATTCCTGCTATTATTAGTGCGGCAGAGGTGACTGATGCTGTCGCAATCCACCCTGGCTATGGTTTTCTATCAGAAAATGCTGACTTTTCAGAAAAGGTAAGCCTTAGTGGTTTTACTTTTATTGGCCCTAGTGCTGATACTATCAGAATGATGGGAGATAAGATTTCAGCTAAAAAAGCAATGCTTGCAGCAGGAATACCCTGTGTACCAGGTAATGGTGAAGCTCTGACGAATGATAATGGTGCAAATTTAAAGATGGCCCAGGAAATAGGCTATCCAATCATTGTTAAAGCTGCTGGCGGTGGTGGTGGTCGAGGTATGAGGGTTGTTCACACAGAGGCAGCGCTACTCAATGCTATTGCTTTAACAAAAGCAGAAGCAGCAGCAGCCTTTGGCAATGATACACTTTATATGGAAAAGTTTTTAGAAGACCCTCGGCATATTGAATTTCAGGTTTTAGCAGATTCCCAGGGTAATGCAATTCACTTAGGTGAAAGAGATTGTTCTATGCAACGGCGACATCAAAAAGTAGTTGAAGAAGCCCCTGCACCAGGAATAAGTCAAGAATTAAGAAACCAAATGGGAGAACAATGTACTAAAGCTTGTAAAGATATTAGCTATTTAGGTGCGGGTACATTTGAATTTTTATTTGAAAAGGGTGAGTTTTATTTTATTGAAATGAATACTCGTGTTCAGGTAGAACATCCTGTTACAGAAATGATTACTGGTTTTGATATTGTAAAGGAGCAGCTCCGTATTGCAGCAGGAGAACCTTTATCTATGACTCAAGAGCAAATCACCTTCACCGGTCATGCGATTGAATGTCGTTTGAATGCTGAAGACCCTAAGACATTTATGCCTTGCCCAGGAGTAATTGAGCAGTTTCATATGCCTGGGGGCCCAGGGATTCGCTGTGAAACACATATTTACAATGGTTATAAGGTTCCACCTTATTATGATTCTATGATAGGGAAGCTGATAGCTCATGGTGAAGATAGGGCCAGTGCTATTGCTAGAATGCAGACAGCATTACATGAAATGGTTATAGATGGAATTAAAACAAATGTTCCATTACAAATAGATATTTTGGCTGATAGTGCTTTTAGAGTGGGTAGTCAAAATATACATTATTTGGAGAAGAAGCTAGGGATATAAAAACCTGTTCAAGCTTTTTTGAAAACAGTAAGTCCTAATAGAAATGGCATTTAGAAGGTCGTTTGAAGCTATACGATAACTTTTTTGTTACAAATTCAAAGAGTTGTATTTTTCACCTTCTGCTCTTACATTGTTACTGTTGAGTACAATGACAAATGCATGGTTTATCTTCTAAAATCAACTTGATTTTGTATAATGGTTTTCCCCTGAAGATATTTTCTGAATAGTATTGATTGATATAATTATATGGCTTGGTATCAACTTTCAGTGATAACTAATGAAAAGTTAGTAGCAAAAGTTGCAGATTTTTTTAGTGAGATGGGTGCTGTTTCTGTCACCTATATGGATGCTGAGGACAAACCTGTTTACGAACCTGGGCCGGGTGAAATAAAAATTTGGTGCTTAACTAAAGTCATCGCCTTATTTCAACTAGAAATAGAACCTGAATTGGTTAAAACACTCTTGTTTTCACAATTCGAGGGTTTGGATAGTAATAGTTGGTCTAAAGAAACACTACAAGACCAGGCCTGGGAACGAGCATGGATGGAGCATTACCATCCGATGAAATTTGGGAGGTCCCTTTGGGTTTGCCCTACAGGACAAGAAAAAATAGAAGAAGGATGTGTTTGTATGACACTGGATCCTGGTTTAGCATTTGGAACAGGGACACACCCGACAACTGCACTCTGCCTGGAATGGTTGGCAAACCATGACATAACAGACCAAATTGTGATTGACTATGGATGTGGATCAGGTATTCTCGCCGTTGCCGCTGTTTTGTTAGGAGCAAAAGAAGTGCATGCTATTGATATAGATCCTCAGGCAATGATTGCAACGAAAGGGAATGCTGAGAAAAATAATGTTCAGGAAAAAATAAAATATAAGTTACCTGAAGAATTTGTTGCTTTTCAAGCAGATATTGTTCTTGCTAATATTTTAGCAAATACACTTTGTGATTTGGCTGAACCACTATCATTACTCCTCAAACCAAAGGGAAATCTGGTTTTGTCTGGCATATTAAACGAACAGGCTGAGTCTGTAATAGAAGCATACGAGCAAGTTGGTATTCTTATCAAAGATCCAGTTAGCCAAGAAGATTGGTGTCGTCTGGAAGGACAAAAAAATAAATAATGTATACAGAATGTCCATCATGTAATAAGCAGCATAGGATTACAGTTGAGAAATTGCGAGTTTCGCAAGGAAAATTTCTTTGTAATCGTTGTTATGTTACTTTTGATCCAGTGGAGCTGCTAAGTCAGACTAGTTTTTTTAAAAGAAAAAATTCAATTAAAACTGAGTCAGAATTAGAAAAAACGGGTGATTTTCTTTCAGATAATTGGAGGTTATGTCTTGCCCTTTGTGCCTTTGTTTTTTTATTACAGGTTTATTTTTTTGAAGGTGATGCACTGGTACAAAACAAGACAATAAGGCCGTGGCTAGAAAAAATAAGTTCAGTTGTTAATTATCCATTAACTCCTTACAATAATTCAAATGAATTTAGCGTGTTACACGTTTCTTTTGATCCTTCAATAGATAATACTTTTATTCTAAAAGCTTCTATTGTTAATCAGGCCGATTTTTCACAAAATCAACCACGAGTAAAATTAATATTAAATGATTTTGTAGGGAAGACTTTTGCAGAAAGAATATTTTATCCTAAAGACTATTCTAAAAACACCAATTTACAAATTAAACCGGATATGTCGGCTGAAATTATGATGATTATTAAAGCCCCAGCAGAAAAGGTCGGTGGTTTTCGTTTTAAATTAATTTAATATTTGTAATAAATGGCACATCCTGAGTTATTTTTAAAAAAAAATGAAGACAAAAGACTACGTAAAGGACATTTATGGGTTTTTAGTAATGAAATTGATACTAAACGCACTCCTTTAGATGCTTTTTCTTCAGGTGATATGGTTCTTGTAAAAGATAGCAAGGGTAGCTCATTGGGGAGCGCGTATATAAATCCAAATACGTTGATTTGTGCCAGACTTATCTCTAGAAAACCTTCAGTAAAAATAGGCGGTAATTTTTTTAAAAAAAGATTAGGTGATGCACTTGCATTGCGTGAAAGATTATTTGACAAACCTTATTATCGGCTCATCTTTGGAGAAAGCGATGGTTTACCTGGGCTGGTAATTGATCGTTTTGGTTCGGCTTTATCGGTTCAAATTACTACAGCTGGAATTGAAAAACAAAAAGATATTTTAATTTCAACTTTAGTCGAACTTTTATCACCCGATGCAATTATTTTAAAAAATGACAATAGTCAAAGACAATTAGAAGGTCTTTCTCAGGAATCGGAGGTGATTTATGGTAGCTTACCAGAAACACTTGTTATTGAAGAGAATAATGCTTTATTTAAAATAAACGTGGTTGATGGGCAAAAAACAGGATGGTTTTATGATCACCGAAATAGTCGAGCTGAAGTGGCAAAAATTGCTAAAAACCAACGAGTTTTAGATTTATTCTCATATTCGGGTGGGTGGGGTATTCCAGCGGCATTAGCAGGAGCAAACGAAGTAACTTGTGTAGATAGTTCCGAAAGTGCTTTATCTTTGGCTGAAGAAAGTTCGGTACTTAATAATGTACAGGATAAAATGAAATTTCTTCGTCAGGATGTCTTTGATTTTCTAAAACAGGCGCGTGAAAATTATGAGCACTACGATATTATTATCTTAGACCCCCCGGCGTTAATAAAAAGAAAAAAGGATTTTAAAGCTGGTTACGAGGCATATCGGCGGCTTAATCAATTAGCTCTACAAGTTTTAAATAAAAATGGTATTTTAGTTTCTGCTTCATGCTCACATCATTTAACTAAATCTAATTTACATGAAATCTTGCGTTCATCTGCAAGGCATATAGATCGCCATATGAGGTTTTTTTCCTCAACTGGACAAGGGTCAGATCATCCTGTCCATCCTGCAATTCCTGAAACAGATTATTTAAAAACCTATTTCTGTTCTGTTTCTAGCAGTTTATAATTAACAGATGACAACTGAGATAAAATGCTCCTTATGTAGTCTACCTGTGAAAATAGATGGGTTCAGATTAAAAACTACGGAAGAAACAATGAAGTTTTGCTGTCAAGGCTGTTTAAGTATTTTTCAGTTATTTAATGAAAATGTTTTATTACCTACAACTAATGAGAATAATTAATGAAAGCTTGTGAACAATGTGCTGCTGATAGAGTAATTATTGGTAGAAATTATAAAAATGTATCAGTATTATCTAGAGCAATAGGTTTGGTATTAATTTATTTACCTATTATAACTTTTCCTTTTATCGTACTTAGTGCTTATTGGACTTACTACAGCCTAATTTTATGTGGAGCGAAAAATGTTAAAAAATGGGGAGATTATCTTCCCGATAGAGCTAGTCATCGTTATACAATGAAAAACCAAATTATTATGGATGGGTCATTTAAATTAAGCCTTGCTCAATCAAAGCTTTATTGGATTTTGAACTGTACTTGGTATTGTCCATATAGTGTTGCCCTTTTTGAGTGGCACTCTTATTTGGTTAAAGTTGTTGAAAACTGGTGGTGCCCGTTCGCTCATGGAACGAAAGAAACCTATAAAAACGGATCAATTGATCAGTCTTTTTGGCATATATATCCTGATGATTCAGCTAAATTACATAAAGATGATAAAGTTAATCCTATTTTTACAGATGAACATGATAAAGATTTGAAAAAAGATTAAGGAATGCGCACCTTCTAAAGTCTTTCTGTTTTCTTTAAATTATGCAAATAGGCCCTTATAAACTTGAAAATAATTTGATTCTTGCTCCTATGGCAGGAATTACTGACCGTCCTTTTCGGGAACTATGTAAGCAGTTTGGTGCAGGACTTACGGTATCAGAAATGGTCGCTTCAAATCCAGCATTGCAAAATCATAAAAGGACGCTGTTAAAAACAGACTATACCGGTGAAACTGGGTTACGTTCAGTCCAGATTTTAGGCACTAACCCACAGGAAATGGCAAGCGCTGCTTTATTCAATCAACAACGTGGGGCACAAATAATTGATATAAATATGGGCTGTCCAGCTAAAAAAGTTTGTTCTGTTGCTGCTGGTTCTGCTTTACTCAAGGATGAGTTATTAGTTAACAAGATTTTAGATGCAGTAGTTAATGCTGTTGATATTCCAGTTACTCTTAAGATTAGAACGGGATGGGACAAGGAAAGTAAAAATGCAGTGAGTATTGCTAAGCTTGCAGAACAAGCTGGAATTACTGCATTAACTATTCATGGTCGTACCAGAAAATGCAAATTTACTGGTGAGGCAGAATATAATACTATAAAGCAGGTAAAGCAAAATATTAATATTCCAGTGATTGCAAACGGTGACATTACTAATGCTAAAAAAGCTAAGCAGGTTTTAGAATATACAAAGGCTGATGCAATTATGATTGGACGGGCAGCGCAGGGTAATCCGTGGGTTTTTAAAGAAATTATTAATCAATTTAATGGAATAAAAATAATTGAAAAACAATCACTTAATGAAGTCCAGTCAGTTATTGATTGCCATTTAGAGTCTTTATATAGCTTCTATGGGAATATTAACGGTGTTAGAATAGCTCGTAAGCATATTGGGTGGTATTTTGATTGTTTAGGCGGCATCCCTACTGCCTCTAGAAAAGAAATTTTTCAAATACAAAGCCCGTCTCAGCAAAGGGAAAAAGTTAATTCGGTTTTTACCGATTTTGAGTTTGGACAAACTTAAGGATAATATGGAATCAAAGTTACGAAGTGCTAAAGTTTTAGAATTTGACAGTATGAAACAAAAGCCCATTCCTCTTTCGGCTCAAGTTAATGAAGCAGTGGATTATTATTTTTCTCAATTGAATGGTGATGAAATATGTGGTTTGCATGCTATGGTCATAAGTGAAGTGGAAAAACCCTTGATAGAAACAACGTTAGCATATTGTGGCCAAAATCAAACAAAAGCTTCTAAATTACTTGGTTTAAGTCGAAGTACACTACGAAAAAAAATTGCCTTATACGATTTAAGCTAATTTGTTGTAAGAGCTGAATAATCTTCAAATGCCATTTCTTTGTGCAAATATATTTTGAAAAACATATGAACAAAAAAATTACCCGGGCACTGGTTAGTGTTTCTAATAAATCGGGCATCCTAGATTTTTGTCAAGAACTAGATAAGCTAGGTATAGAAATTTTATCAACAGGTGGCACAGCAAAACTTCTTGCGGAAAATAAAGTTCCGGTTACAGAAGTTTCTGATTATACCGGATTTCCTGAGATGATGGATGGTCGTGTAAAAACCTTACATCCTAAAATACATGGAGGAATTTTAGCTCGAAGAGGGATTGATGATGAGGTTATGGCAAAAAGTGAGATAGACCCAATAGACTTAGTTGTTGTTAACCTTTATCCTTTTGAGCAGACTATTACTGATCCAAATTGTGATTTAGCAGCAGCGATTGAAAATATTGATATTGGTGGCCCAACAATGATACGGGCTGCGGCAAAAAACCATGCTGATGTAGCTGTTATTGTTGACCCTGAAGATTATAGTTTTATTATTGAAGATTTAAAAAATAATAGTGTCTGTATTTCTGCAGATAAACGTTTTCAATTAGCATTAAAAAGTTTTGAGCATACAGCACGTTATGATACGGCTATTTCTATTTATCTTGGTACAATTAATAAGGTTCAATTTCCTGATACACTAAATTTGCAATTCGATCACATACAAGCAATGCGTTATGGTGAAAACCCTCATCAAAATGCAGCTTTTTATACAGAAAAAAAACCGGCATTAGGTACTATTTCCGCCGCAGAACAAATACAAGGTAAGGATTTATCTTATAACAATATTGCAGATGCTGATGCGGCGTTAGAGTGTGTTAAGTCTTTCTCTATACAACCAACTTGTGTCATTGTTAAGCATGCAAACCCATGCGGAGTAGCGCAAGCTGAAAATTTATTGACAGCTTATAGTTTAGCTTTTGCAACCGATCCCACATCTGCTTTTGGTGGTATTATTGCTTTTAATCTTGAACTTGATGAAAAAACAGCTAGAGAAATTATTAATCGTCAATTTGTTGAGGTAATTATTGCTCCAGTTATTAGCGATGCAGCAAAAACTGTCTTAGCAGAGAAAAAGAATGTCCGGGTTTTAGAATGTGGACAATGGGCAAAAAAGCCTAAACAAGAGTTTGATTTTAAACGCGTAGCAAGTGGGGTTTTGGTTCAAGAGAAAGATTTAGGCGAAATTAAGCAACAAGATATTAAAGTTGTTAGCAAACGCCAGCCTACTGAGCAGCAAATGACTGATATGCTATTTGCCTGGAAAGTAGCAAAATTTGTTAAATCGAATGCTATTGTTTACTGTAAAAATGGACAAACAATTGGAGTCGGTGCGGGACAAATGAGCCGCGTTTACTCAGCAAAAATTGCAAGTATAAAAGCGGCTGATGAGAATTTAATTGTTAAGGGTTCGGCAATGGCTTCTGATGCATTTTTTCCTTTCAGAGATGGTATAGATGCAGCAGCCGAGGCAGGTATTACAGCTATTATCCAACCTGGTGGCTCGATACGAGATAATGAAGTGATTGAAGCTGCAGATGAACATGATATAACCATGGTTTTTACGGATATACGTCATTTTAGACATTAGATTATATTTTAGCTAGTTTTGTAATCTTTTATTGCACCATCATTTTCTCAAAATCAAAAAACTCTAATCTAAAGATATAATTTAAATGAAAGTCCTCATCGTTGGCAGTGGAGGTCGTGAACACGCCCTTGCCTGGAAAGTTAAACAATCTGCAAATATTTCAAAAGTTTTTGTTGCTCCCGGTAACGCGGGTACGGCTCTGGAAAATAACATAGAAAATATTTCCTTAGCTGTAGATGATATTGCTGGTTTACTGGCCTTTGCTCAACAAGAACATATTGATTTAACAATCATTGGACCAGAAGTTCCTTTAGTTGCTGGTGTTGTTGATGCTTTTGTTAATGCGGGTTTGAAATGTTTTGGGCCTACAGCTAATGCGGCACAACTGGAAGGGTCTAAAACCTTCTGTAAAGATTTTATGGCTCGGCATAATATTCCAACGGCTGAATATCAAACTTTTACAGAAAACCAGCTAGCCATTGACTATATTAAGGTAAAAGGCGCTCCTATTGTTGTTAAAGCGGATGGTTTAGCTGCAGGTAAAGGGGTGATTGTCGCTTTGACAGAG
>JAKIVF010000107.1 GCA_021647145.1 Methylococcaceae bacterium
CTAAATTACAAAAGTCTTCACTTGAATATATGCATTTTGCAATGGATCACTCAGGATACTACGAAACTATGTTTATGAGTTCTCGCCAAATGACTGGCTTAAAAAACCTCAACAAAAAAGGTGCGAAAGAAATGAGGGAGAGTTATTTATATCATCATCAATTGGTGGTTGACTGCCATTTTAAAAATCAAAGTTCAGATCAAATAGCTATCGCTATTTGGGCATTCAGCCACGGTTTAATTTCTTTATTCCTAGCCGAAAAATTAACGCTTAGTAAAAGTGAATTTATGGCTACCTATGAAATACAAGTGAATAATTATATATCTCTTTTAAATTTATCGCACTAAATCATCGCTGAGAATAAAATAATGAAAACAATCGAAAATAAACTAGGTGAATGGATCGTAAAATTTCGCTGGATCGTTATATCTCTAACTTTAATTCTTGTGGCATTGGCAGCAAGCGGTGGTAAGTACTTATCGTTTACTAATAATTACCGAGTTTTTTTTAGTGCAGAAAACCCAGAATTATTAGCCTTTGAAGCACTTGAAAAAAAATACTCAAAAAATGACAATGTACTCTTTGTACTTGAACCCAAAAGTGGTGATGTTTTTACTCCTGATGTACTGGCAGCAATTGAAGAGCTAACAGAAAAATCTTGGCAAATTCCCTACTCTTCCAGAGTCGATTCTCTTTCTAATTTTCAATTTACAGAAGCTGAAGAGGATGATCTTATAGTTCGAGACCTATTTGAAGATGTGAATAATTTATCAACTAAAGACATTGCTAAAATAAAAGAAGTGTCGATGAATGAGCCATTATTACTCAAACGGCTTATTCCTGAAAAGGCCCATGTCACCGGTATAAATGTCACTATTCTGCTCCCAGGAAAAGACGAGAGTAAAGAGACGCCAGAAGTTGTTAGTTTTTCCAGAAAAATTGCTGCAGAAATCCATCAAGCCCATCCTGATATAGAGGTGCATATATCAGGCATGATTATGATGAATAATGCTTTTGGCGAAGCATCCCGTGGCGATATGGCAAAGCTGGTTCCTATCAGTTTTGGCGTTATGCTTCTGATGCTAATTATTTTAACCAAAAGCTTAACAGGAACAATGCTGACTATGCTAGTGATTATTTGTTCTATTCTTGCCGCTATGGGCATTGGTGGATATATTGGCTACCCAATTTCGCCGCCTTCCGCATCTGCACCGACGATGATTTTAACCATCGCTATTGCTAATTCAGTCCATATTATCGTTACATTTCTACATAGTTTACAACATGGAAACACCAAAGTTGATGCGATTAAGGAAACCATTCGCCTCAACTTACAACCCGTTTTTCTTGCCAGCTTAACTACCTGCCTTGGTTTTTTAAGTATGAATTTTTCCGACGCCCCTCCCTTCCAGCATCTTGGCAATTTTGTAGCTATCGGGGTTGCCGTTGCCTTTATTCTTTCAATGACTTTTTTACCCGCCATGATGTCTCTGCTACCTTTTAGGACTAAGCCAATCCAAAATGATGATGACCCTTTAATGACCCGTTTTGGAAAATTGATTGTCAATAAACGCAAACCACTATTGTGGATTATGATTAATATCACTGTTTTTCTCATTGCATTTTTGCCACAAAATGAGCTAAACGATATTTTTGTTAACTATTTTGATGAAACAGTCAAATATAGAGTTGATTCAGACTTTACAGTGGAGAACCTGACTGGCGTTTACAACATAGAATACTCTTTATCCTCAGGCGAATCCGGTGGTATCAATGACCCAGGTTTTTTAAAAGATGTCGAAGCATTTTCTACATGGTACAGACAACAACCCGAAACAATGCATGTTGTGACATTAACAGATATTATCACCCGCTTAAATAAAAATATGCATGGGGATAATATGGATTTTTATAAGCTTCCAGAAGAACGTGAATTATCAGCGCAATATTTATTACTTTATGAAATGTCCCTGCCTTATGGACTGGATTTAAACAACCAGATTGATGTAGATAAATCATCTATCCGTCTAATTTCGTCGTTACAAACACTATCAAGTAATGAATTAATCGCCTTAAATAATCGCGCATTTGACTGGTTAAAAGAAAACACCAGCCATATTGATTTATCAGCTAATCCTGGTTCTGGAACTGCACTTATGTTTGCCAATATTGGTAAACGGAATATTAAAAGTATGTTGATAGGGACAACCTTAGCTTTATTTATGATTTCAATCATTTTAATATTCGCTTTTAAGTCCTTAAAAATTGGACTAATCAGTTTATTGCCTAACCTGGTTCCTGCTGCTTTAGGTTTTGGTTTATGGGGGTTAATTGTGGGAGAAGTGGGGCTTTCACTTTCAATCGTTACGGGGATGACATTAGGAATTGTAGTTGATGATACCGTCCACTTTCTAAGCAAATATTTACGCGCCAGACGAGAACAAGGTTTAAGCCCCAGAAATGCAGTAATTTATGCATTTTCAACAGTCGGTCGAGCCTTAGTAGTCACATCAATTGTTTTAATTGCCGGCTTTCTTGTATTGTCACTTTCCAGTTTTGAATTAAACTCAGGCATGGGATTATTAACTGCAATAGTCATCGCTTTTGCTTTAATTGCAGACTTTTTATTGCTACCTACACTATTAATGAAATTTGAGGAGAAAAAATATGCGTAATTATGTTGCAATACTATTGCTAACATTACCCTTTGTAATTAATGCTGAAACAGCAGAAGAAAAAGGCTTGGCAATTATCATTGAAGCAGATAAACGTGACACTGGCTGGGGTGATTCTACTGCTGACCTTAAAATGATTTTACGCAATGCTCAAGGACAAGAAAGTAAACGTGAAATCCACCATAAAGAGTTAGAAGTTAAAGGAGATGGCGATAAAAGCCTAAATATTTTTAACTCACCAAGAGACGTAAAAGGCACTGCTTTTTTAAGCTTTACCCATGCAACTAAAGCAGATGACCAGTGGCTATACTTGCCTGCATTAAAGCGGATTAAACGCATCTCATCTTCTAATAAATCAGGGCCGTTTATGGGCAGTGAGTTTGCTTATGAAGATATTTCTTCTCAGGAAGTTAAAAAATATTCTTATAAATGGATAAAAGACGAAGAGTTAGATGGCAAAGATACCTTTGTTATAGAGCGTTACCCAGAATACAAACATTCGGGATATAAACGTACTATTGTCTGGATTGACAAAGAAATTTATATGATCGTTAAAACCGAATACTATGACCGAAAAAATGCATTATTAAAAACTCTAACCCTTCATGATTATAAGCAATACTTAAATCAGTACTGGCGACCAAATCGTCTAGAAATGGTTAATCATTTAACTAAAAAAGATACCACCTTATTGTGGAGTAATTATCAATTTAAAACGGGACTAACTGATCGTAATTTTGATAAAAATACCTTAAAGCGGGCTAGATAGAGAAGGCATCTTTAAGTACCCAAGAAAAAAAATAATGAGCATTTATAAAGAAATTGAAGCCATGCATGCTGAAATGCAAGGTTGGCGGCAACATTTTCACCAATTCCCCGAAACAGCCTTTGAGGAAATTAATACAGCACAGTTCATTAGCTCAAAACTTAAAAAGTTTGGGCTGAAGGTTCACAATGGACTGGGTAAGACAGGCGTTGTGGCTAGTTTATCTTCAGGAGATAGTAGCAAAACAGTCGCTTTACGAGCAGATATGGACGCTCTGTTTATAGAAGAGAAAAATACACTACCTTATCAATCTAAAAACACCGGAAAAATGCACGCTTGCGGACACGACGGACATTCAGCAATGTTGCTAGGCGCAGCAAAATATCTAGCTCATCATACTGATTTTGACGGCACTGTCTATTTTATTTTTCAACCTGCGGAAGAAGGCCGAGCGGGGGCAAAAAAAATGATAAAAGAAGGTTTATTTAAATTATTCCCAACGGACTGTATTTTTGGTTTACACAATTTTCCCGATATTCCTCAAGGTCATTTTGCCATCAAAACCGGAGCAATGATGGCTTCTTTTGATTGTTTCGACATTGTATTATCAGGACAAGCTACACATGCGGCAATGCCTCAAAAGGGTAATGATGTGTTTATTGCCATGGCTCAGATAATTACTGCATTACAAACTATCGTAAGTCGAAACATTGACCCAGCAGACTCAGCCGTACTAAGTATTACTCAAGTACACGGTGGAAATACCTGGAATGCAATACCTGACTCAGTGGTATTAAAAGGAACCTATCGATGTTTTAATCAATCTGTTCAGGAATTGATCAAAAAAAAATTGATACAAATTGTTGAATCAATCGCTCAAGCATTCAACATAAAAGCCAAAATTAATATTAATCCTGAAAATGCAGGGTATCCTGTTACCTATAATACCGAGGCAGAAACTGCTATAGCCATCTCTGTTGCTCAGGAACTTGTGGGCATTGATAATGTTAATTGTCAACCAATACCCAGCATGGGATCAGAAGATTTTTCATTTATGCTACAAGAAAAACCGGGGTGTTACGTTTGGTTAGGTAATGGCTCATCGGAAGGAGACTGCTTATTGCATAACCCACGCTATGATTTTAATGATGAAATTTTACCTGTAGGAGCTAGTTACTGGGTAAGATTGGTGGAAAGAGTTTTGGTTCATAAGCTGGATAAGTAGTTGCAGATAAATATGCTTATTTCACTAGTTGACTGACTTAAGCTATTTGACTAATATAGAAACCCGAGTAGAGATATTTAGATTCAGGCTTTAGCCTGTGGATTGTTATAGTCATGAAATATTATACTTTTGGTGTGACAGATAGCTTGAAAAGCAGCTATCATCTGCAAGAAAACCTGAATTAATCAGGTTTTCTCTAGCTCACGAAGACAATGACAATACCCAGTCAATCTTATTTACAATCAATTTCTATCCTGGATTTCTCAATGGATGAGGATAACTAAATGGCTGGTAATCATACCCTGGAGTCCAGTCTCCAGCCGCTGGTTTTTTGTAATGAACGGATCCTTCGATATAGTGCTTTACAAAATCTCGATACTGTTCATCCTCTATTATATGCCCAGCTCTAATTATCGTTCCAAAAGTAAAATATTTTTCTCGTTGCTCTTTTGGTAGAGATTCAATCGCAATAAGCCCATCAGACGAAGGCTTAAACCTATTACCCCAAAAAAACAACTGATCAACCTTTCCTAGTATGTCAGGATATACTCCACTTGCCATGTTCTCAAGGATCCACGGTCGGTTTCTTTCAATTAATAAAAGAAATGCTTTTTCGTAGTTAAGGTGATTAGATGAATCGCGCACAATATCATTATTAAATATAACGCCACCGCCACCTCTAATGCCCATCGCCCATGTAGTAATTTTTTCAACGCGTCCATCTCCATTAGGACGCGTTACGCCTCCCTGAATGAGATTATGATAGATCTCATACGATCGGGTAGATAATGGATCCTGGTCAACTCTCTCACCATGTGCATCAATTGCAGCATAAGGGTAAATATTGTCTTTTATTTCATTGTATCGAAAGACATAGCGCCCTCCCGAATGCCCTGCGACAGCATGCCTAGTTTTAGTGAAATAATTATCCTCTATGAATACGGCATTATTGGTTCCAGGCTTGAATAGTCCATCCCATTCTTGACAGGAAGGATGATCAGTATCTTTACCTAGGCAAGGGCCGGCTACAGATACTCCATAACCCGTTGCCAACCCACCTTTTTTGAGGAAGAAGATGTCCTCAAATTTGTTTTTGGCGATGACTCCAACCGGGAAGCCTTTTCTTGAGCCTGCGTTAGGATAAAAATGAACCCCTACAGTGAACCCTGTAAATTCATTATTGACAATAATGAAATCCTTTAACGCTCCTGAAAGCTCTAAACCGGAATCAATAATATCTTCAGTATCGATTGTACTATTAAGTTCAGACCCAACACCTACAAACCGTATATTACTGACTTTAAAAGGTTTTGAAGAGCCATCTGGGATGGCCGAATACCTGAGCATTGGTGGGTAAGTATAACCTTCTACCTGCCTCTTTAATATAGTTTTAATCTCACCGCCAGACCTTACTCCCATAAGACTAATACCCTCAGGAACTTCTATTGTTGAACCACTTATTTCCCACGTTCCTTCTGGAATACGCACAGTATCTCCAACACTAGCATTTCTTATCGCATCTTCTATATCTTGTTTGTTACCTGTTACTGCATCAATAATGTTTTGGGGTTCAGAACCTTCAAATTTCCCTGGGTCATTATTGGTAATACCTCTTCCATCAGGAAGAGAGGTTGCCATGTGTTTCAACACCAAAGATTGGCCGAAGGAGTTCTCCAACGTAGTTGACCAGAACCCGTCCCAAGGAGTAAGTGAGTCATTTTTTTCTATAGTGGAATAGGCCTGATTCGCCCAAGTCCAGACCTGATCATGAAACAGTCCCTCTACTTTTGCCTGATTAATATCACAAACGGGGTTATTACATGCTTCACCCGTACTTTGCACTACAAAATCACCGAGTTTTCCGGCTCTAGAAAACGGATAACCCAAAAGATTCCACTGTCCTGCGCCATTTTGTGAAGAGACTAACTGAATTGAATACCCATTCGGTGTATCAACACTACCCGCAGGCAGGTCAAGGGTAACGGCTTCACCTGTTTCCTGGGTAATCCAATAGCCCAACCCTTGCTCAAGATGTGACTCAAGTTTCAACTGCGTATACTCATTAGTTATCGCGTCATAAGCGTAAAGTACCCACTTGTCCTCATAGTCCAGTGGCGAAATATCATCTCCAAGAACGGCCTCAACTGTATTGGCTTCTACAGGAGGATTTGCAGGCAAAGAGATCATTCGCCACTCTCCGCTGGGGAGTGAATACGAGGGAGGGGGTGCAGCGACTATGATTATTGGGAAGAACAGTAAGGCACACGTTATTATCAGTTTTCTCATATCTATTATTCAATATCCGTTTAAGTGTTATTTAAGACATATCTTAAACCAATAAATTGCTGCATTGGTTTAATTTGTCAGTATTCACTTACTTTTACCATAAACTCTTAAAAAATATCAGGAAATTATTTAAATATTTCGGGTTTATTTGTCTGAATTCATATCTCACGTAAGTTAGATAAACGATAGCGTTATCTAAGGCAACTGGAAATAAATAACCCCACCCCTTATTGCGTAGAATTTTTTTTCGTCTTAGGTTTTGTTGTGAAGGGCGCATAGCTAGCTATGTAACCGTAGCAATAAAATCTAAGATGGACAAAAAGGCAAGCAAGATGGGTGGGTTATTTATTTCTAGTTGGCTAACATAATACATATGATGATTTATCATTCGTTGATGATCAAACCGAAATCTTTTAGCTATAAAACACTCTCTTCTTTAAGGATGTCCCCACCCTTTAATTATTAGAAGTACCTTCACAAAAAGAGTTATCCCCCTTTTTTCATTATTTATTCAATTGCGCCCAAAACGATAAAAAAGTAAAATACCAATCTGAACTAAACAAGTTTTTAATATGAACTAAGTTTAAATATGAAAATAAAAAAAATGCTTTCCTGCCTGATTTTGACAGTCATTTTTCAAAATAGCCTGATAATAAAAACTTACGCTAGTGAATATCAAGTTATTAAAAGTGATATTAAGCAATTAAAATTTAAAACTTTTAACGCCCCAAATCCCCCTCCAACTCATAAAAACAATACGGTTGAATGGCTTTATAATTCATTAAATCAAAATTTATCCCCTTTTTCTGAAGAAGATACGATTAATGTGATTAAAAAATCAATGCAATCATGGTCTGATGTTTCAGGGATTAACTTTATTTACAAAGGGATAACAGACAATAATATTAATGATTCTACCGACGGTATTATCACCATAGGCTTTTGGTCAAGCAACGCATACATCAGTCAACATGGTGATAACGGTGCTTTTACAGCCATTGAATGGAACAATTTCAATATTACCGAAGGCCATATGATACTCAATGCAGGTGATGCTAGTGATAGCAACTCTACTCCGAGTAACTTACTAGAATTGCAAGGCCTAATCACTCATGAGGTCGGTCATTTATTAGCAATAGCTCATTCGGATAATCAAGAATCTATTATGTTTGCCGATCCCTATCATTCATACGAATACCAATCTATTTTAAGAAGTGATGATATACAAATTGCTTCTCAATTATACCCTGTCAATTCTAATGATCTTCTAACCACAGTAAAGTCAAACCTTGATATTGTGATTCAATCCGCCACATTCCATTCAGCAAATAAAACCTCTAATATATGGGCAATTCTTGAGTTTATAGGAACGGACTCTAATGGTAATTTTTTTTGGAAATTGAAAAACTATGGTCAAAACAGCTCTAATACTACAGATTCTTTAACTACGGTAAGACCAAACCTTGATATAGTTATCCTATCGGCCACATTCCAATCTTCTGAGAACCCATCAAATATATGGGCAATACTTGAATTTGACAAAATAGATTCCAATGGTGATTATATTTGGCAATTAAAAGATTATGGTCAAAATTAACAACCAATTAGATCTTTAAGTTATCGCACAAGGGTTGGCTCTATAATCAACTTCTAGGAAAGGTTTTATACTGCGGAAACCTGGAACTATTAATACTGAAAATAAAGAGGCTATTCAAAAAACTCTCTCTTACAAATATAGCCCCCAATATTCAATTAAATCCTATCACACCTTAATATCGCTCATCCAACTTACGATTCCGGCTTACGGGTCTAAAATTCATGATAGCTTTCATCCCTATATCATGAACAGATTCTCTGATTTTGTCAGTTCTGATTCATTTCGTATTGGAGAAGGCTACGAATTGATTAACAGAAGCTGAACATGCTAATATTTAGAATCTAAAACTAATATAAGAGAGAAAACATGACGATATTATCACAAGAAGAAAAGATTGCTTGTTCAGAGTTGTATTATATAGCTACTGGGGTGTAAGGCTTGAACCTCACAAATGGAATGCTGATGCTGCAGTGATACTCTATGAGTTCATAGGAAATTTGAGGTATTGTAGTAAAGCATTTAGCATTATAACTAACCTTCCCAAAATAACGAAAAAATCAAAACTTGCTATTTATACGGTTGGTAAATATATTTATCAGGTTTGGCAAGAGTTCCAGAAGATTAATAATGGTGAGTATAGTGGCGTATGTGAGAAGGTTGGTAATTATGGGAGGTTTCCTACTGCTATTGAATCAGCAATATTATTAGGACGTTAATTGTGAAGATATTATTAATTCTAATAGCACTTCTTCCTAGTGTATGTCTTTCTAAGAACATTACTTATCTAGATTATAAATTTACTATACCAGATAATTTTAAAGTTATTGAGAATGATTTATCAGAGACTTCAGCAGGCCTTTTTATTTTAAAAGATGAAAAAACTGCTGTTTTTGGCATTAAGAAAATGCGAAAAAATGACAAATACTTTTTTCAACCTGAAGATTATGGTCTATCAACACATAGAGAATTGTTTTATGTTCTTTTCAATGATGACGTAGCTTCAACTAATAAAAATATTATTGAAGTTAGGGAGGTTAATAAAAAATTCCCACTACAAAAGCAATCAATATCAAAGAGAGATAACTTTGTTTTCTTCAGAACTAATAATTCAATGGGTGATATTGGTAGTGTATCGTTTTTAATTTCCACACCACAAAATGATGAGATACTAAAAATTGATTTTCTTGACGACCATCCTTCCGAGAAATTAATAAAATCGATAATTGATTCATTGGAAGTTAAATGATTTAATAACAACACGTAAGGCGAAACCGTATGTTGGATCGGTAACGCCAGGGTGGAAAAGTGAAGCGCATTCCACCGTTTACCGCCAGAAAAATGCCGAATTACGCTATCGATCATCCAACTTACGATTCCGTCTTACGGGTTGTGTTTTTTTTAATTCACTTATTTCTGAGCCACACACTACACAGAGATTTTTCTTTCTTGAACAAGTATTGCATATTTTCCACGCTGTATTTCTATAGTGGTTATTATGATCTCCGCTTTGACCATCCCAATGCTCTTCACACATGGCACATTCTCCAAATGAACGGTTGATCATTGCTTCTTCACATATTAGACCGCAATATCTCGGCTCAGGATAAATTGACATTATGCTCCTTACTACATAAAACCTAACGAGACTGTAGGAAAACCTCTTTTTCTATAAAAATTCATTTTTTTGTAAAATTTAGTTGTTTAATATTAATAAGTTAAAAATAAAATTATTGAGAACAACGGTTTCTTTTAGGTTTTCCTACTGCCTGAACGCCAAATTCAGTCGACACAGGAAGATGTTCGGTGAACTCTGACAACATACCGAATTCTGGCATAAGATGACCTTTGGAAAGTCGAGTAGTCCAAGGTAACTTCCCCCTCAGCGCGTAGGGTGGAAAAGTGAAGCGCATTCCACCGTTTACCGCCAGAAAAATGCCGAATTACGCTATCGATCATCCAACTTACGCTTACGGGTTAATTTAATTTTTTTACAAATAACAGGAACCTTCAATCACCCAAATTGATAAATTCTACCCGTCGATTTATACCATCTTCTGGATGTTCTTCATCATATAACCGATTAAAACCATATCCAACGGTTTGAAGTCGATTTTCTTCAACACCTCTTTTAACCAAATAATGTTTAACGGCTAAAGCACGTTTTTCAGAAAGCAACTTATTAGCTTTTGCCGAACCTACGTTATCAGTATGCCCTTCTATACGAATCACTTTAGAAAGCATTTTTTCATATTTAAGCACGTCTGAAAGTTTGTTTAAGGCTTCAAAAGATTTTGACATAATTTTACTGGAGTTATATTCAAAATTAATTAATTTACTAAAAGCAATTGACTGCGTTTTTTTTGTCGCAGGAGCAAAGCTGCGAGTAGCTTCTTTGGTTTTAACCGGAGGGCAAAAATCAGGCATATCATCCCCTCCATTTAAACCACGGTACATATCACAAAAGCCAGGGTTGTTATCTAATAGGGTTGCTCGTGATTCATCAGTCGCAATAACCTGCTCTAAAAAAAGACTTAGGCTTAAACTCAGAATGATTTTTAAACGTTGATTCGACATAAAAAATTTATTGCTTTAGGGGTATCAGGTGGTGTTAATTAACTGTTCACATACATTTCTTTTCCCTCATTCAATCGCAACCAGCCTTTGGTAATGCGGTAAATTATCCAAACGGTATTTAACAGCAGGATAAAATAGCCTATCACAATAAGCAGAGAAGCAAGCCCAATTATTGTCCATAACAGGCCAAACCAAAAGGTACGTTTTTGCCATTTAAAATGTGATTCTAACCAGCTTCCTTTAACATCATTATCTTTAACATAAATAATGATTAGTGAGATAAAAAACGTAAACCCCAGAAAAAAAGAAACGGCTTGCAATGCATAAACAAGTGTTACTATTTTTTTTGCTGACATTAAAGGCTCATTCTGTTGTTCATTTTTTACTACGTTTACTATAGATTCTTCATCAGTGTTCCCATATAGTCCCTACCCAGGAACTAACCGAGCCATCAAGGTACACATAAGGTCAGCCAGCGGTTTTCCGGTGATGATTGCATTTTGAACGGCTCGAATAGGATATGAGCTGAT
>JAKIVF010000003.1 GCA_021647145.1 Methylococcaceae bacterium
CGGCTTTAACTTGCCTTTGCCCAAGTCAAGAAAAACGACCCGTTTTTTTTCAGAGAAAATAACAGCTGATTCTGGTATTAATAAACGCTCTCCCATATCTACCTTAATATATGCAGTCGCATACATATGAGGCCTTAACAGACCATCTTTATTATCAATTTCAAGACGAACGCCTGTTGTATATGTTAAAGGGTCAATAAAAGGATCAAGGCGTTTAGTTACACTTACCCATTGATGCTTAGGTAAATCGTCAACTAATATTTCCACTTCAACATTTTCTTTAATCCAAGGAATATCACTTTGATAAATAGATGCTTCCAACCAAACTTTTGAAAGATCAGCAATACGAAGAAGAGGTCTTCCTGATTTGACAAAATCCCCCTGGATAATACTTTTACTGACTACAATACCTTGGACAGGCGATAAAACAGAAAGATTAAAAAAAATCTTTCCGCGCTTTTCTATCTCATTTAATTGTTTAGCATTAACCCCCCACAATTTAAGCCTTTCTGCAGCAGCAAATTTATATTCCTTACTACCTTGTGATGCAGCTAAATATTCTTGTTGAGCTGAAACAAGTTCAGAACTATAAATATTAAAAAGAGAATCTCCTTTTTTTACAACTTGCCCTATATCATAAACATCTAGTCTTTCAATCCATGCGTCATATTTAAGTGTAATTTCAGTTAAGCGGCTTTCATCATAGTTAATTTTTCCTACCACTCTTATCGTTTTAGTAAATGTTCCTTTTTTTACAGTTGCTGTTGTTACCCCAATCAGCTGTCGTTTTTTTCCGTCAAGAGCGACAATACCCATTTCTTCTTTACTTTGCTTCATAACGGGGATCAAATCCATACTACATATTGGACAAGTGCCATCAACTGCTAATTTAACCGATGGGTGCATGGAGCAAGTATAGTAATCAATAAGTTCTGATTCGGTAGAAAGAAGTTGAAGTAATTTATCCCCTGTTTCTAAAGAAAAAACAAGATCACCATGCCCAAGTTCTTCACTATCCATATCAATAGCAAAGACCCATTCGCCATTTTCAGGTAAAGTAACAATACTTTGATAAACTCCTTTATCTTGAGCAAAAATATCAACAGATGCTTTTATTGTCATCTCTTTGTTATATACTCTCCCTCTTATATTTGCTTTGACCGGTAAGCCATCCTGATTGCTGATTATCAAGGTTATTTCATTTTTTCCTTTTTTAAGGTGAGCACTAATAAGATCGACTTTAACCAAGTACTTTCCGGCTTTAAAAGAATCAGGCTGAATAGAAAAAAAGAATAGCCCAGCAAATACTATACAAAGTAAAATGGCGAATAAAGCCACTATGGATAAATTATTTCGAGAAATAAGCAAAGAAAAAAGTTTTTTTAAGAAAGAAAAAATGCTTGATGCAATAGCAACTAGCTTCATAAATCGTTCTCTACGGAAAATTCATTGACGCCAATAGCATATTCAAATAAAGCCAAAGACTCATGGTAATCAACTAAGGCCTGTTTTTCATTTAATTGAGCACTATGCCAATCATTTTCGGCTTTAACCAGTTCTAAAAAGCCACCATTACTTGCTTGGTAGTTTGCTAAAGCTGCTTGTTTATTCAATTTAGCCAGGGGTAATATTTTTTCTTTGTAAAGAACGAGTATATTTTGATATTTCTTAACTTTAGAAAAATAAAGTTGTATTAATTCTTCTAATTCCTCCACCTGATCTTGTTTTTTCCACTGCGCTCGTTTTAAATTAGCACTGGCCTCATCCTCAATAGCTTGATATTTACTTAAATTTAAGGGTAAATTCATAGCAAAGCCAACAGTAAAATGCTTATCCGAATTAACCATCTGAGTGCTATAACCTGCCTTAACATTAAAGTTAGGTAGAGCCTCAAGAACAGCTCTCTCTTTTTTTAGTTCCAAGGATTTAATATCAGCAGAGAGCGCTTTAATTTTTGGGTGTTTCTCTACCCCATTTTTTAATAGGTGCTGTAGACTAGCCATTGCAAACGGTTTAGGCAATGATTTTGCTATGGGGATAGGTTTATCTGCCGGCCTACTAAGTAGTGTATTGATGTGTCCTAAAATTTCTTTTTTTTGTTGGTTAAGAATAATTATATGTTGTTCAATTAAGGATAATTCCAACTCAGATTGTAAAACCTCCTGCTGACTGGCTTTACCGATTCGATAACGAATTTTCGCAATTTTATTAACATGTGATAGTAATTGAACATTTTCGTGATGAATTAGATGAGCCTGATGAATAAAAAACCAATCTCCATAAAGCTTTTTTGCCAGTGCAGTCAGTTCAAGCCTTAATATATTTATTTTTTCTTCATCTCTATTAGCACCAAGCATCGCGGCATCACTTTGTAACGATAACTTGCCGGGCCATGGAATACTTTGCGACAATTGAATTTGCTGAACATAGTCAGTTGAACCATTATCCACAGTAAAAGGTGCTAAACCATAAGCTAGAACAGGATCTTGTAAAGCACCTTGTTGTTTGATTTTAGCTGTTGAAGCTTTCCAGACTGCACGAGCAATTTCTAACTTAGGATTGGCCTGTAGAACTTCTGCAATCATAAGATCTCTTTGCAATGAATCATGACCAATAAATTTTTGTTTATTTGGTTGAGCCAGATTAGCGGAGTCAAATAAAACAACTTTGCCAGTAGTTGAAGATTTTTGTTCTTTTAAGGTTTGCTCGTTTTCACTGGCTGTAGCCAACTTATACAGGTTTAACTTTTGCCCCTCTTTAATTTTATACGGTGGTTTTATATCATTCCACGTTGCTATTTTTTTATAATCTACTTTTAAATGTAAGCCAAGCGAATGCAGCGTATCCCCTTTTTTTACTACATAGATTTTTTTAATATCATCTTTAGGTAGCTGGATAGGAAGTGAAATATGAATAGAGTCATTATGATTAACTTTATCTGGTTTATTTTGTGAGCAACTTATTATCAGAATCGATAATATGATGACCATTATATTGCTATGAGGCATATTAATACTTTAAAAATTTTACGTCTATGTAAGAGTAAACAGGAATAGAGGCTGCATAATTTATGAAAAAAAACAAGGGGTTATTAGCCTTCTTTAATCTTGCAAATGAGTGCATACCAAGGTTAAATAAAAGCCACCCCTAAATGTTAAGCAAAAACTACGCCAACCATTATTTTTGTATAAGGTGTGATTAAAAGTAAAGTAAACATAAGCGTTTTAAGTCGGTTTACTGTCTCTTTGGTAACCCAGAAAATGGCCTGTAAAAATTTTAAGTTAACAAAATAGCTGTTAACCACTCTATCGGAGGTTATATAGTTGAACTTATCCTGCATATGCAGAGTTGCTTTTATTTGATAGTACTTTTCAAGAAAAAAACAAACATAATCTTTGTAAAAACATGAAAAGCAACGGCAATTAATTTAACTATGTTATTTAACCAATTTACATGCGTTAAACCACTTAATTTATACTTATAATTTTATTAAGTAAACACCATAACATAATGTTTTTTTTGAAAATATATCACGCATAACAATTAAATGCTTCTGTTTCGAATTGATTCTTCTTCTTTGAATGATAATGCTAAAATACCCCTATCTGAATCACCCCCCACTTTTTGATTTATAAAATATAAAATGAAAAAAATTCTATTAATTATCATTCTCGCTTCAATTTCAATTTATGAGACTGCTCAACAACAGAAAAATACCAGCCCTAATAATGACTCATCACAAATCAAAAATACTCACAATTCAAGTAATAGCTTACAGAAAGCTTTTAAAAATAGACGCAGTGATTTTCAGATTCAAGATGGCGGGACGGTGATCAAAAACTTACCCGATGACCTTAAAGGCTCTAGACATCAAAAATTTATTCTAAAAAATAACACAGGTGAAACTGTTTTAGTTGCCCATAATATTGATTTGGCTCCAAAAATTAAGAGCCTAAAAGAAGGGGATAGAGTTGATTTTTATGGCGAGTATGAATGGAACCCAAGAGGTGGAGTGGTCCATTGGACTCATAATGACCCTAAAGGTCGTCATATTTCTGGTTGGCTAAAACATAAAGGGAAAACATATCAATAACACCCTACCATCTTGATCGATAAAGTCTAATCATGCGTATCGTTTTAGCTTATCTTTCCATCATACTAATATGGGCAACAACGCCCCTCGCTATTAAATGGAGTGGGGAGGCAGGAGTAATTTTTGCTGCTGCTTCCCGCATGGCATTAGGAACACTCTGCATGCTTTTATTGTTAGCAATTCAAGGTAAACGTTTACCCTTGCACAGTAAAGCTAAAAAAACCTATTTTGTTGTTGCTATTCAAATTTATGCCGCCATGTTAGCTGTCTATTGGGGGGCAAAATTTATTCCTTCTGGCTGGGTTTCTGTTATTTTCGGCTTATCCCCTTTTATAACAGCATTGTTTGCTGCTATTTGGTTAAAAGAACGTAGCCTTTCCTTTGGTAAATTACTTTCTTATTTTGTGGGAGTTTTTGGATTAGCTAATATGTTTAGCTCAGCACTTGAGATAAACGAGAATGCTGTTTATGGAATAATAGGTGTATTAATTGCCGTCTGCTTACAAACTGCAAGTGCTGTTTGGGTGAAACGTATTGATGCCAAGCTTCCTGCAACCACTCAGGTTACTGGAGGGCTATTATTCGCAATGCCTGCCTATTTATTTACCTGGCTAATAATTGATAATGCCCATTTACCTGAACAGCTCTCCGTTATTAACATAGCCTCTATTTTATATTTAGGTATGATTGCAACTACTATAGGGTTTGCCCTTTATTATTATGTACTAATTCATTTAACAGCAACAAGTGTTGGAATGATACCTCTTATTACACCTATTATTGCTCTTTATTTAGGGTATAGCATTAACCATGAGCCTATTACTTCAAAAATAATGATAGGGACTTTATTAATACTCACAGCTTTATTCATTTACCAATTTTTAGATCGTTTTATCCTTATGATATTTAAAAAATAAATATTTTACTTTTCCAAGTCAATCCTTGTTTTTTCACAAGCTTATAAGTACCCAATCTTATTTTCTACCACTTGGCCTCAAAGAAGAGCAAAGGATCTAATTCGGTGATTAAATAGTAGTAAATTATAAAGAAAGATAATTTTTTGTGACACACATCAAACTATTTCTTTATAATGACATTAATTAATTGATTTTTTTTCTATATTGAGGTAGTAGAATGAATAGAAGTGTTTATTTTCAAGTTAACTTAATTACCGCTAGTCTTATAGCCGCTAGCTCGTTATTGCCTGTTTCCGCAGAAATTTTTTCGCCATTATCTAACGATATTAATGAACCAGATGGTATTTATTTTCCTTTGGCTGGTAGTCCACTTAGGGCAGATGTAAGAACAGTTATTGGAACGGGTGCCTGTGTTACAGAAAATTATGCTGGTTGTACACTTGCAGATGTCAATACAGATAACGATTCTACGGATGATTTTAAACCAGAAATAAAAGTCCATATTACAATGGACACATTTCCTGATGATGGACTGGTTAGCAACGCCACACTTAGGCAACGAGGTAATTCAGCTCGTGAAGCTGAGCAAAAATCATATCGCATTAAACTTGATAGTAAGGACTCACTATGGCGCGGGGAGCGAAAGTTTCAGTTAAATAAGCATCCTTGGGATTTGAGTCGTATTAATAATAAACTTAGTTTTGACTTGATGCAGGAGATTCCTCATTTAACTAGCCTTAGAACAGATTTTGTTCATCTGTTTGTTGATAATGTAGATTTTGGCTTATTTACTCATGTTGAGAATGTTGGTAAAGAGTATCTGACACGTCGTGGTTGGCATAAAAATTCTGGTGTTTATAAAGCGAATAGTTTTGATTTTTTTAGTAGTGACACTTATGCATTAGATAGTGAAGGAAAACCGCTAGACCCTGAAAAATTTAATTCTAAACTTGAAATTAAGCGCGGGAAAGATCATCGAAAACTATTAGAAATGATGAATGCAGTGAATGATGAAAATAATAACTTTTCAAGCAATGTATTAGGGAAGTACTTTAATAAAAATAACTATTTAAGCTGGTTTTCGGCTAGTCTTTTAATGGGCAATGATGATGTCGTTTCATCTAATTTTTATCTTCTAAATCGCAAGGGTGAAGATACGTTTTATTTTTTACCTTGGGATTATGATGAAACATGGGAAGCAACTAATCCAGATTTATCGCGTGCATGGAGTGGAGTGAGTGGCTACTGGTCTTCTCAATTACATAAACGTTATTTACAGCAACCTGGTGCGGTAGCGGAGCTAGTTGAAGCAGTGACTCATATTAAAAATAATTATTTTTCTACAAGTAAAATTGCCAATAAGCTAGATGCATATCTGCCCATTGTTTTGCCTTTAGTGAGTGCTTCACCAGATTTTGATGAACTACCTGTTGTTGGAAATGGACGAGAGATGGATGAGTACATGGACAATTACAACCAAACGTATACATCTATAGAAAGAAATTTTCAGGGTTTTATTGATAGTATTCAATATCCAATGGGGTTTTGGATTGATAAAGCATTCTTGAATAATGGTAAACTGAGTATGGAGTGGGGATCATCTTACGATCTTCAAGGTGATAATATCACTTATGACATACAGATTTCGACTTCGCCGAAATTTCTTCAATCAACTATCGTTAAAAAAATTACTGGACTCACTGCTACACAATATGAATACGACTGGTCTTTTCCAGAAGGTGATTATTATTTACGAATTATTGCAAGAGATGATAGTAACCCGGTTGATCATTGGCAAGTTGCATATGATGAATATTCTTCTGGTGATGATGTTTTTCCAGGCGTTATTTCACCTCAAGATACGGTAGACCCAGAGCCTGATGCACCTATTGCGATATGATGTTTAATCCTCACGTTGTGAGCCAAGGGCAAGAGACTGAACTTTCTTGGTGGATTGAAGACGCGACAATAGCGACTATTGATCACAATATTGGAAATGTTGCGATTCCGACTGCTGAAGTCATCATTTTTCCTACAGAAACAACTACGTATACACTGACTGCCAAGGGAAGTAACGGCTCAACTACTAGCTGTCAAACAACTATTGTGGTTGAATAATTGCGCTTACCCCCTTTTTCAACAATACTTTGCTAAAAATGTTGGGTTAACGATATAGCTGTTAGTTAGCCTATCACTTTTTTTAAGTAAGTGTCATTCGTGTGTTTGGTAAATTTCTGCTATTATTTAAACAATAATTATTGTTTATATGAAGCGCATGCCAAACTGTTCTTACTGTGGTGTTGAAGAGAAAAAAGAGTCACCTCTATGCCAGTCATGTGGTGCTCTTAGATATCCGATAGAAAATAATAAGTCATCTAAGATACTCAGTCGCCAGAAGAAATTAAAACTATCGGCATTTCTTGCGGCAGCAATTGTTACCCCTGGTTCTTTTATAGTACTAGCTTTGGTAGGAGCGAACCGCATTAATTCAAAAAACAAAAATAAAAAAGGTTGAAAACCCTTATTCCTTAGCCATACCCCTCACTATATTTTTGCCAAATAATTTTAAACGTCTCTGTCATCATCAAGTCATTATTCAGAACTCGTTTTGAAATCTCTTCTGTAGAAAACCAATCTCCAGTCTCTATTTCATCAACATTTAAAGTAAATGGTCCGTCATGAATGCTTTGATAAACCTGAATAAACTCCATTCCAAGCTGTTTTGTAGGTGAAAGTTTAAACAGTGGGGATAAGGTTTCTTTTATTTCGACTCCTAATTCTTCTTTTGTTTCTCTTATTGCCGAATCCTTGTATTTCTCACCTGCATCTACATGGCCAGCAGCGGAGGTATCCCACAGCCCTTTATTAAGGTCTTTTTTTATTGATCTTTTTTGGAGAAATAGCTTTTTATTAGTATTAAAAATTAATATATGTACCGCTCTATGCATCAACCCAGAGCCATGAATAATATGACGCGGAAGGGTATCAATAACTTGATCATTTTTATCAACTACAGAGAGTAATTCAACATTCATAATAACAGTCGATTCTTGAACTTATGTCGTGTAAGGTAGAACTTTTAGTAACAGAAGTATAATCTAAAATAATGGCAAGAAGAAGTGAACATAGTCAAGAAGAAATAAAGAAAATGGTGCTTAATGCAGCTGAAACCATCATTATCGATGAAGGCTTTAGTGGCCTGAAGGTGCGTAAAATTGCTATAGAAATAGGCTATACAGTCGGTAGTATCTATATGGTCTTTGATAATATGGCTGATTTAATTATGCAGATTAAAGGAAGAACGTTAGATAATTTGACTGAACAACTTAATCAAATAAGCATAAACGATGACCCTGCGAAAATGATTGAACAACTTGCAAGCATATATCTGACTTTTGCCAACCAGCATTTTAATCTCTGGAGAATGCTTTTTGATTTTTCATTAATTGGCGATGATACCGTACCGGATTGGTATCAAGACAAAGTGGATCATATTTTTGGTATAGTTGAACTTCAGTTTAAACAATTGTCAGCATCATATACTGATGAACAAACTAAACAGGCTTCCCGAGCATTATGGAGTGGAGTGCATGGTATTTGTATTTTATCATCATCAGGCAAGATGGATTTACTGGGGATAAAAAGTATAGAAGAAACTGTGATGTTATTAGTTAAAAACTTTATTAAGGGCTGGAAATTATAGTTTTACTTTTCCTCTTAAATTACAAATGTACTGTGGTGTAAATAGCCTTTAATATTGCTTACTTAATGATAATACACTGATTAATGGCGTAAGGAGGGTAAGCTTATCGAGCAAAGCTCGATAACGTAACCCACCATTTTTTAATAAATCAAAATTTGTTGAGTTACGTTTTTTACTACGTTCAAAAACCCAACCTACCACCTATTTCGTTGAAACTATAGAGTTGACCCTTTAAGGTCAGGTTTAAGTGAAACTTCACCTGGTTTGTTCTTCTATTATTTTTTGATTTCGGTCAGCTCCCATTTGAAGCATTTTTTCTACACCTTTTGCCTTTTCAAGTGCTTCTGTTTGTTCTTTAAATAGTTGTACTTTTTTAGGTTGATCTTGAGTTGTGCTGTCTTGTTCAGCACTTGAACACCCTGCTATCAAAAATAATGACATTATTAATAGCACAAAAGTTTTTTTCATCGTTAAGCCTTCTCTGATTTATTTATCAATAAATTTATTCAGTCGCAACTAAACCTTTTAAATTAGAAAAATAGGCAGAAATATCTCTGATATCGTCTTCAGATAAGTCTTCCACCATAGATTTCATTAATGGGTTTTTACGCTTTTCAGACTGATAATCTTGCATCGCTTTTTCGAGATAATTAGCATGTTGACCGGCTAACCGTGGATTGCTTGAACTTGTATCGTCATTATGGCAAGACAAGCACGTTTCTGCTAATTTTTTACCTCTAGTTATATCTCCATGGTTTGATTTAGTTTCTTTAGATCCACCCGTGGCTTCTGCTAAAAAAGCCGCAATATCCTCCATTTTTTGTTCCGAAAGATCAAAGCTGTTAGCCATCATTGTACGGTGAGAACGCTTAGATTCTTTATACGCTTTTAGTGCAGAAACTGTATATGCTGCGACTTGCCCCCCTATTTTTGGTACATAATAAGTTGGATAAACATTACTATAGCTTGGTGCACTATGGCAGCCTCGACAAGTTTCAAATGCATCCTTTCCTGCTTGAATATCAGCTGCTTGTGAAAATGTTTGAAAACTTAATAATGCTATAAGAGCAAAAACCAATGTCATCGCTTTTTTATTCATAATAAAACATTCCTGTCTGTCTATTTAAGTTATTTTTAAATGCGAATTTATATCTTGCAAAACTAATTCTTTATTTTAACGGAAGCGTAGATATTATAATTCATGGCCATTTAACCCATTCATTCTACTAAAATCACATAATTAATAATAGTTTAATTCACAATTTATTGTAAATTAACTAATTAACCCATAAACCTTTAAGTCCCTCTTTATTTGTCTATAATTTATATTCAGACTTAATGAATAGAAAGGTGCAAACAGCTTAAAATTGATGAAGAATAATCAACGTAATTTTTACCGAACTTTACAAGTTCAGCCAGATGCACCGCTAGATACAATAAAAAATAATTATCGTACCCTTTTACATAAGCTACGCTTACACCCAGACCTAGGAGGAACAAATGAGACTGCAAGTTTTATCAATCTTGCTTATGCAACGTTAAAAAATCCAACTAAACGTGCTAAATATGATCGAAAACTGTTAAATCAATACAAGATTGAGGTACTTTCTAAAGGTCATCTTTCACAGCCCAAAGTTACTCAAAAACAGCCTTTCAATATGCCTCAATTAAAAGGCGGGAACCAAAGAAATTATTACCGTTTACTGCATGTTCAACCCGATGCACCCGCTGCTATTATTTATTCAAGCTATCACATGTTGTTAAAAAAAAATAATGTTTCTGCTGATTTGCTTGATGAAGCCTATTCTGTATTAAATAATGTTTCAAAACGTAAACAATATGATCGGCTACTTAAGCAAGGGAAACACATTAATCCTACTACGCTTAATCCATCAGGCTTTAACAATGAAAACAAAGAAAGTAATAAAAAAAACTTTAAAGTTAAGATTAACTATACAAGAAAAAAGGCTTTAGGTTCTGCGTATTATCAACCACTTATTACGCATTACTGCAATTTTTGTAAAACCCCACAAAGTTTTAGTGCAATTGAATATGTTGATGGACTTTGTATAGAGTGTTTTAGTCCTCTCTATTCACCCAAAAATAATATCTCAAGGCCGAAGCGATATTTTTCACGAACTAAAATATCTTCTACCCTTATTTTTTACACCTGTTGGCCTGGTCATCAATCAGTCGCTAATTTAGCTGATCTTTCACCTTCTGGTCTGCGTTTAACTACAAAAAAGACCATGGACAAAGGACAAATAGTTAAAATAGATGCCGATCAATTTCGCTCTATCGGCCAAGTAAAATATCAAAACTCTACAGGTTCACTTTATCTAGTGGGCATTGAATTTATTACCATTCAATTTAACACTCCATTAGGAGTATTTATTTCTGCGTCCGCTTGATCATCATAACAACAACTACTTACAGCAATAATATTTATTCTAATTCAATACTATTTAGAGTCACTTAAATAATCACTAGGAAAATATTTAACTATTTGATTCTGATTGTTTTACGGAGTAAACGCCTCAGCCCCTATATAGACAGGAATTATAATATCTATTATAATCAATGTGTTTTAAAACTATTCTAAGGATTAACATGAGTATTCTACGAAATATAGCTGGAGTTGCAGGGCTTATTTTCAGCTTAACGGCTCAAGCAGATATTATCTATTTAAACAACGGTGATAAAATTTCTGGAACTATCACTAAAATGGAACCTAACGCGGTATCAATAGATATTGATTATGCTGAAGAGGTAATTGTAATTGATTGGAAAGATATCTCTACCTTGGAGACAGAAGGTGAAGTGACTATCCTGAAGTCTGACAGCACTCGAGCTAAAGGTAGAATTGAGAGTGCTAGAAATGGAGATATAACATTAGGTGGTCCAACTGGATCAACCTTAAGACTTGATGATATTACTAACATAAACCCTGTACCTGAAGGTACCTATGTTGGCGAAGGCATATTTGATCTTGGTGGTTTTCTATCAACGGGCAACACTGAAAAAGGATCTCTCCATGCCGCTACCGAATATATTTATAGAAATGAAGTTAACCGTTTTACATTGGGTGGAACTTATGATCTAGCCCATGATTCAGGAAAAGAAAGTGCAAATAATTTTCGTATTTTTGGTCAATTTGATCGCTTTCTTGATGCTAACTGGTATGTTTATGCTAATGTCGATTTCACCAAAGATAGATTTCAAGATCTAGATTATCGAATTACTGGTGGTGCTGGTTTAGGTTATCAAATTTGGGATGATAGTGAAAAATTCTTATCACTTGAAGCTGGCCCTGGTTATACTTATGAAGTTTATACGAGTGAACAAAAATTTAACAGACTTGATGATAATACCATTACATACGCTGATGGCCTTTTGGAAGGACGAGCAATAGATATTCTAGGTAGCGGTGCTCATCAAACCAGTGCTGATACATATTCGCGTGACTTAGAAGATAAAAGAAACTATGTAAATGCTCGTTGGGCAATGGATTTCCATCATTGGTTTCTTGATGAAAGCTTACAATTCTTTCATAACCATGAAGGTATTATTTCATTGGAACAAGCTTCTGATTTACTTATCAGAACACATACGGGTGTTAGAGTTCCTGTGTTTAAGGGTTTTGATGTTTTAGCTCAGTTTGATTATGACTGGAAAAATATTCCTGCGACAGGAAAAGAAAGAGAAGATTTTCGATATATTCTAGGTATTGGATATGCTTGGTAAATTTCTCTAATTATAGAATAATTTAAAAGCCTCCAATTGGAGGCTTTTTTTATGCAGAAAGAAATAATTTGGCAGTTAGCGGAAGGTTAGAAGGAAAATACAAATGCAAATACGATGCAGTCACACTCTTTAACCGATAAACAGCTTCTCCAACCCTGCCATCAGCATAATTAGCTTGGGATATTATAGGCATAGAGTTTTCTAAACTAGAATAATGAAAGGTATGCCCCCGTATTTCTTGCTGTTCAATCAATACTTGTTGTGATCCTATCGCTGTTAGTTTGGTTTTCATCGTCACTATGCCGGGCATTATGTTCAACATTTTATGTTGCTCACCAGCACAATCAACTAATGCTTCGGATAAAAAAAGCATCCCTCCACATTCGGCCAAAATAGGTTTTGATTTTTCCGCATGGTCTACTATGTCTTTTTTAAGTGTTAAATTTTTAGCTAGCTGTTTGGCATAAAGTTCTGGATACCCACCCGGTAGATAAATTGCATCTGCTTCTGGTAAATATTTATCTTCCAACGGAGAAAAGAAGACTAAATTAGCCCCCAAAGTACGAAGACAATTCAAATTCTGTCCATATAAAAAACAAAATGCACGATCCCGAGCTACAGCAATGGTTGTATTGTGTAACAAAGCAACAGGAGTCTGTGACTTACCCTTTGAAATGCAAAACTTTACTGGTTCAGGTAATTTTGCCAGCCAAGTATTCGAGAGTCCATCTGCTAATAGATCTAATTGCTGATCAATGTCTGAAATTTCTTCAGCCAACTGGAGGCCTAAATGCCGGCTGGGTAAACTTACATCAGCATTTCGCTTCAATATCGCCAACGCACTATTTCCCTGAATGTTCATCTTTAACAACTCGGCATGACGAGGCGAGGCCACTCGGTTTGCCACTGAGCCAAGGACGTTTAATGAAGGTCTAAATGTGGACAGCCCATGAAGAATAGCAGCAAAGGTTTGAGCCATTGCGGACGCATCAATCACTGGAACAATGGGCAAACCAAATAGTTCAGCTAAATCAGCACTGCTCGGCTCACCATCAAATAACCCCATCACGCCTTCAACCAAAATCAGATCTGATTGACTGGCTGCCTCGTATAATAACTGCTGGCAATGTTCTCTGCCCATAATCCAGCTATCTAAATTATAAACCGCTTGTCCAGACGCTTTAGCTAAAATTGTGGGGTCGATAAAATCTGGCCCCGTTTTAAAACAGCGAACCTTTAACCCTTGACGGCTGTATAAACGAGCTATTCCAGCAGTAACCGAAGTTTTTCCATGACCTGAAGCCGGTGCTGTAATAAGTAATGCAGGGCAAAATACATTTTTACTCTTCAACGCAATTTGGCCCCTGATGAAAGACTAGATCTTCAACTGGTTCGCCTTCTAATAAGTGTTGTTGGATGATACGATCCAGGTTTTCTTCCGTTACATTGTAATACCAGATACCGTCAGGCTGTACACATAAAATAGGGCCTGATTTACAAGTAGCAAAGCAACTGGTTCGGGTGCGTTTTACCCGTAAATCACCCTTAGCCAGCCCGACTTCTTTAAACTTTTCCCCTAAGCTTTCAAACAAAGCTTCCGATTCACCGTCTTCAGTACACCTTGGCCCAGTGCAAACTAATAAATGGCGTTTATACGCGCCAATTTTTGGTTTCTCTATAGTCATATCATTCATTCGTTATTTTCTCTTCCCATTCAGTTTATATATTATCAATTTTTCGGTATTGTTTAGAATCCTTATAAAATTGATTAAGTTTAGCTTCTTCATAATCACCTTCCGATTTAACTAAGAGTAATGAAAATAAAAGCTCTCCATTAGCATTAGTAAAATAAACCCCTTGCTGTTTTTCGCCATAGCTATAAAACCAGGCATTAGCAATATTTTGTTTATTAATATGTAGATGAAAATGGTCGTTGGTTATATTTAGCCAATCACCTTTAGAGCTAAAACTGGTGGTATCAAGCAATAATTCAGCAATTGTCCCTTCATTGCGGATCACAGCGCGTAATTTCCCCCAACCAGAGGAAGCTGTTAACACAGCATCTATTTGTCCCGGTTCTATCTGCCAGGCCTGTTTTTCAGCAGCCTCACTTGTTTGTTCAGTTGCAATTGCCTTTAATATCTCACTTATCGGTGCATCAAAATAAAGAGCAACTTTATGTAAATTAAGTGCTGGGTTAGCTTGTAGATAATTTAGAACACAAGCATGCCAACTGATTAGACCCATGGTTAAAGATCTACCTGCTTCTTCACCTTCTTTGGCTTCTCCGGTTAAATCGGCATATTTATTGGCATATCCTCGCGGGGTAATCATTAGCCCTTGTTTTATAAATGTACTACTATTACCAATTAAAACAGTACATAACATACCTATTTCACAATCTGCCATTTCTGCCAGCGTGGTCATTTGAATAGCTTGACGGCGGCGATAGCCCGATTTAACAATAGCAACGGGAGTTTCAGGCTTTCGTCGTAAAAGTAAAATCCGTTGTGCTTCTACAATTTGCTGAGTTCGCCGACCACTTTTTGGATTATATAACGCAACTACAAAATCACCTTTTCCAGCAGCTTCTAGTCGACGAGCAATAGTAGGCCAAGGTGTTAATAAATCGGATAAAGAAATAGAACAAAAATCGTGTGTTAATGGCGCACCAACCAATGCAGCGCAAGCGTTTAATGCAGTCGCGCCAGGTATAACTTCAACTTCAATACCTTGGTCAGGTGTCCAGCCTGCTTGTAATAAGACTTCAAATGTTGGTCCTGCCATTCCATACACACCAATATCACCTGATGAAATCAGAGCAACAATTTTACCTTTCTGGGCATGTTCATAAGCTTCGATACAACGGTCAATTTCCTCAGTCATCCCTTTACGGACAACTTCTTTGCCGTCTAATAATTCTTTCACTAATTTAATATAAGTGGAATAACCAATAACAACATCAGCTTCTTCTATCGCAGCACGAGCGCGATAGGTCATGTGTTCAACTGCGCCTGGGCCAAAACCGACCAATAAAATTTTACCTTGTTTCATTTTTTTCTCTTAGGAGTGCTATAGATACCGTTGCGTTTTTACCATCTTCGCCCAGATATTTGTATTTTTCTAATAGTAAATCATCCATCGTTGTCTCCGCCGCTAATAAAGCAGCTGCTTCTGATACTGCGGGTGTGCCCATATATTTTAGAACTACTTCAGATGGATTCGGAACTGGAACTTTTGCTAGTTGCTCAGCATTAAAAAAAAGTATCGGCCATTTTTGTTTTTCAACTAATTGTAAAATCGCTTGTTCATCATTTTTTTTATCAATAGTTGCGACACCAGCCACATTTTTTTCTTTTAACTTTGTTGATAAAAGGGCTTGGTTGATTGCTGTTTCAAGCGTTTTAAATGATGTGTTTCTATCACAACCTAGTCCTAAAATTACTTGCATTAAGTTTGTCCAGCTGGTGGGTGATAAACGACTAAGCGTTCTGTTAATTCAGCCCATTTTTCAGCAGGTATTTCCTGGTCTGTCACCCACAAGACAGCTTTAAATTGGGATAAATCGACATCTTCAAAATGATCAAATAAATGAATGTTTTTAGGCAATGGTGTAGGCCTAGCCCACCATTTTCGACTGCCAGATTCTTGTACAAAAGCAATCGGCTCTTCATTTACTACATGGGCAGAAACTCGAGTAATATTGATTTTTGGTGCTTCTACTTTCCAGCCTAAATCACGCCCTAAAATATCAACAGGAATCGTTTTACCCACATCTGATGCGGTGGTTACTACTGCAACCCCATGAGTTAAATTTGCCAACTTTTCTGCAAAAGCATTAGCTCCACCAACATGACCTGAGAGCACAGGAATAACAAATTGACCTGCATCATCAATCACAATAACGCCGGGATCTTCATCTTTAGATTTTAAATGAGGCGCAATTAATCGTACCACTGCACCTAGGGAAATAAACATTACCACTTGGTCATAACGTTCAAAAAGCCCAGCAATATTCGCACTTAGTTTACCTGGTAATACATCAAGCGTATTGTTGATAGAAGGAATTGTGTCTGCAAATTTTTCTGTTATCGCCAAGCTTGCTTCTGGTAATTCTTTTGCAACACTTAATGCTCTGGCTACGCCATGTTTGGTAATTGCAACGAGTACGATACGGGGATCTTTAGAAATATTCATAAATTTTATTGAGTTTGTTGTCGACAACCGCGCATAATTTCACCACGTTGACGCTGTGAGTTACGAACTAATAGTAATGAAAGGTAATTAACTTTAGTCCCTTTCAAACTAAGTATATCTTTAATGATACGTTCTTCAGGTGCACCTGCTTTTTCAATAAAAGCGGCATTGTCCAGCAAGCCACGATGCTGTAATAAATCAATGATGTCATCCAGCAAAGGTTTTACTTTTAGCAAAACCAACGTATCAAAATCATTCAACAACCGTTCGATCATTTCTATTCCATAACCTGCCGGGATAATTGCAACTGTATCATCCGTGTCCGCCAAGGGTGTGGCTAACTCAGCCGCAGCAGCATTATAAGAAGGAACTCCAGGAATCGTTTTAATGGTTATATTTTTTTCTAACCCTAGTACTGCTCGTGCCAAGTGATTAAAAGTGGAATAGGTTGAAGCATCCCCCTCAACCAGAAAGATAACATTTTGCCCTGCTTTAAGTCTGACTAAAACTGTTTCTGCTGCACGCAGCCAGTAACCCGCTAAAATAGTTGCATCATGTGTCATAGGAAAAATCAGAGCAGTATGCTCATCAGGCAAACCAAGTCCGGCTCGTAACACAATATCCAAAGCATGACTTTTTGACCCTTTTCGACGTATCGGATAGGACCAATGGTTTTCGTTATTGTTGAGTAATTCCCATACATGTCGGGTAATTAAGCCAGGGTCTCCTGGTCCTAATGATGCTCCAATTAAATGTCCCGTTTTAATACTATTCATCCAGTTTTTTATTCGCTGTGGCGCAGACAATCCAGACGGGGTTTTCTGCTTGTAAACGCTGCATTGATAAAATGGGTTTGCTACGAGAAGCTTGCAGTTGTACTACGTCCCATTGAGCAGAAATCTGCTTTAATGTTTCCATCGCAGTATTCAGGTTTTCAAAGGTAACAAAATTCATCACTAATTGTCCGTTTTGTTTTAATCTTTCCATACATAGTAAAATTAACTCTCGTAATTCACCACCAGAGCCGCCGATAAATACAGCGTCAGGATCAGGCCAATCTTCTAGTCCTTCTGGCGCACGTCCTTGTATCAAACTGTAATTTGTTACTTGTAAACTTGCTTTATTATTTAATGCGATTAAGGTGTCATCGGTATTTTTTTCAATTGCATAAACATGACCTTGAAGACATAGTCGTGCAGCTTCCAAACCAATTGAGCCAGAACCTGCACCTATGTCCCAGACAACACTATCTTGTTTTAATGACATACGCGCCAGTGAGACTACACGTATTTCACGTTTTGTAATAAGACCTTTATCAGGTTTTCGTTGTTTAAACCGCTCGTCGGGCAAACCAAATAAAGCATCTTCGGTTATCGATTTTTTTCGTAAGATGACAATATTAAGGTTTGCAAATTGACGGGAAGCGACATTATCGACTGTCATCCATTGGGAAACTTTTTCTTTCTCCTGAGATAAACATTCCGCTATTGCCAGTTCATAGTCTCCAGATAACCCTTCTATTTGAAGCATCCGAGCAATGCGGTCAGGTGTGTTTTCTTGACTGGTATAAATTGCGGTTAAAGCTGATTGCCTTAACAACTGTAATGCCTTATACAAGGTATGTTGAGGATTAGCCCCCAATACCCATTCCCCTGTGTCTTCACTGTGTACCGATCCAATTTGACATGCTTGCCAGGCTATTCCTAGTTTTGCACAGGCTAACTGAGCCATTGATAGATTGGGTAACACTTCAATTTTATGGCTGCCAATTTTTTTGATTAGATAACTTGCAATACCATGGCACAGGGGATCGCCTGTTGCTAATACAACAACTTTTTTATCTTTGTTCTGGGCTTGAGTAATCCAGTCCGGCACTTGTGACAAATGCCCCGTCAAATCATGGCATTCTGTTTCTGGCTGTATTTCATTAGCCATGACTGATAGCAGCCTTGTTCCTGCAATGATTACATCTGCATTTTTAAGATGCTGCAAGGAGCTCGTTGTTAAACTTTGCTTGCCACTATCTAAAATACCAATAATTCGACAGCTTGCTGTCATTTCAAACTTCTCCCTCTGCTTCGGCTAATTTGTTGCCTTCAAAATCACACATTAATACTTTCAACTGGAACTTACCTTGGTATCGTTCGTGTAAGGTGTCAATAACACGTTGACCTAATGCCTGGTAAAAAGGCTGAATTAAACCTAATTCTTGCATCCGTTCACTGGCATATCGTGCCATAGTTGATTGTTTAATTTCATCACATATTTCTTGGGAAACACCAATGTCTGCTGCAATATCTGCTAATAACTCAGTATTAACAGCATTTCTATTTGCATGAGTAATGGTTTCTCCCTGCGCTATTTTTGTGAGTTTTCCGACCATTCCTCCAATCACAACCTGTGGAATTCCACATTTAACAACAGTATCTAGTGCATATTTTAAAAAATCACCCATTTGAACAAAACTAGCCTGAGCCAATTCGGGTAATTGAGCCATAGTAAATTTTTCAGTTCGCCCTCCAGTTGTTAATACAACAACTTGTTGTCCCTGGTTTGCTGCCACTTCGATGCCTTGAATCACACTTGCTCTAAATGCTGCGGTTGAATAGGGGTGAACTATACCTGTAGTACCCAATATTGAAATACCACCAACAATACCCAGGCGGGCATTAAGGGTTTTCTTTGCTATTTTCTCTCCCCCAGGGACAGAAATAGTTACTTCAAGACCCACTTTCTGTAAAAGCTCTGTCGCAACCTTAACCACATTAGCTTTAATATTTTTACGTGGAACAGGGTTAATTGCAGCACCGCCAACTTCTAGCCCTAAACCTTGCATGGTTATTTTGCCAATACCTTCACCACCACTTAATATAATTTCACCTTGATGTTTGGGTAACAGTTTCACATGTGCAGTTAAAGCGGCTTTATCAGTTACATCTGGGTCATCACCTGCATCTTTAATAACAACCGCATGAGCTGTTATGCCATCAAAACCTGAGTCAGCTATTTCGAACATGACTTTTTGTCCATTGGGTAAATCACATTCAACAGTTTTAGGTACTAAACCATTAATCAACCCCAACGTTGCAGCTTTGGCAGCCGCAGCTGAACAAGCGCCAGTAGTATAGCCTTTACGTGTGCCTTTGGCTTTTTTTTCCACAAGACTTCATTATTGTGTTTGTTCAGCCACAGCAAGTAAAGCATGGATGGCAGCTACCACTAGAGTAGAACCACCTTTACGACCTTCGATGATTATCCAGGGAATATCTGTTACTTCACTGAGTAGTGTTTTAGATTCTGCAGCAGAAACAAAGCCAACGGGCATACCAATCACTAATGATGGAGTTAATCCATCCTCTTTAATCATTCGTACTACTTCAATCAATGCTGTTGGTGCATTCCCAACGGCGATAATTGCCCCGTTCAGAATGTTTTTTTTATTTGCTTTTCGCATCGCTTGTACAGCCCGCGTTGTATTTTCAAGCTTGGCTTGTGCAATCACATCTTCATCAGCAATAAAGTGATGGGTAGTCACTGAAAAATGATTTAATCTCGGCTTAGAAAGCCCCACGCAAATCATTTCGACATCAGCCACAATTGATGCTCCATTTAATAATGCTTGGACACCCGCATATACAGCTTTAGGATGAAAACGAGTTAAGCCATTAAATTCAAAATCTGCTGTTGCATGAATCATACGCCTTACCACTTGCCACTGCTCCTCATCATAAGCGTGTGAATCTATTTCACTATCAACAATTGCAAATGAGTCGTGTTCGATACGACGACCTGCGTCAGTTAATTGTTCGGTAACAGTATTCTGGTTCATGTACACTTTTCTCCTGAATGGTCGTGAGTATGACTATGTCCATGGCCATGTTCAGCCGCAATTTCACGGTATTTACAACCGTCACACTCCATCATTTGAGTATCGTTTTCATTGGTAGCCTCTTTGATTCGTTTTTCTAATAAAGCGTAAACCTCATTCTCAAACCCTATATAATCACCCAAGGCAAAAAATACCTGTTGATACTGTTTTTGTATGCGATCTAGCTGCCGACCAATTCGGTTCATTAGTGTGCCGGTAAACAAATAATACGGTAGCACAATAATTTGCTTCATCCCAAGCTTTGCCTGCCGCTGAACAACGGTTTCTAAACGAGGATGAGTAATTCCAGTAAAAGCAATATCAACTAAATCATGCCCCCCCTCTTCAAACAACCAACGTGCTATTTTTGCGATTTCTCCATTAGCAACTCTGTCAGAAGAACCACGCCCCAATATAACAACACCAGTAGTCCTTGGATCTGGCACATCCAGTTTTGCCATAGATTTTTTAAGATTACGTTTTAAAATAACCAGTATTTCTTCATTAGCTCCTAGATGCTTACAAAAAATAAAATCAACCTTGGGGTGACGTTGACGCGCTTTTTCAATATGCTCGGGTAATTCCATTTTTACATGTCCCGCTGCATTTAAAATCAAGGGTACAATAATAACAGGCAATCCATGTTTTGCTGCATTATCCAACCCTTCATCTAACAGGACATCAGCAAATTCGATAAAACACACTTCAACACGCAGCTGAGGTAAATGGTTGCGCCAATGTTTAACAAAATACTCCACCTCTGAATTACCAGATGCTTCACGAGAACCGTGTCCGACTAATAAAATGGTTTGTATTGTATTCATTTTTTATTTGCTTTTCGAAATCGATGCGTAAAGTTAGCATCATAAAGTTTAGAATGACTGATTTCTGGCCAATGCTGTGCGCCTAGCGTTGGACTGGCGATAATCATAGCCTGACTATTTATTTTTTCGGCACGACATTTTTCACGTATATTTTTAATCGTTCCACGGACAATTTTTTCTTCATTTGGCCAACTGGCTTTTTGTACAACCAAAATAGATGATTCTTCATCCCAACCCACATTAAGTAAAGCCTTTTGCACATCAGCCAATAAAGTGATGGATAAAAACAAACACAAAGTCGTTTTATGTATTGCTAAGGATTCTAAATCCTCACCCTCCGGCATGGGCGTCCGGCCTTCCATTCGAGTAAAAATTACCGTTTGGGTTACTTCAGGTAAAGTCAATGTTTCTCCTGCTACAGCAGCTGAGGCCATCGCTGAAGAAACACCGGGGATTACAGACCAATCAATCTTGGCCTGGTTTAATGGTTGCACCATTTCAATCAGTGCACCGTAAAGTCCTGGGTCTCCCGTTTGTAGCCGAACAACTATTTTATGTTGTTGAGCCTGAGTAATTAACCAACAGGTTATTTCCTCTAAAGTCATCCCTTTTGAATCATGAATAATACAGCCTTTAGGAGCATATAAGGTAGTTGCCTGGCTAACCAAAGAACCAGCATAAAGAATTGCACCGGCTTGCTCAAGTATATGTAGTCCTTTTACAGTGATTAATTCAGGATCACCTGGCCCAGCCCCCACAAACCAGACTTTTCCTTTTTGTGTCACTTGTCTGAAATCAGTCACCGGTCTGTCGGTTGTAGGGGGGAAAAGAATCTAAACAAGACTAAAGATAAGATACCTAATACAACCCAAAAAAGAGCATTAGATAATGAAGATGCCCAAATAAATTGAGTTATTAACGAATGCGGGGCTAAACTTTCATGCTTTAAAGGCTGAGGTGCGCCAATAAGATGAGGTATTACAACTAAAAAAGCACCTGTTAATCGTAATAACCACTTACTGGATAAAAAAACTAACATCAGGCCAATAACGGTACAAAATACAGTTCCTAAAAACCAATATTGCCGATCAACCAAATCAGCGGCAACGGTACCAGGTAATTCGGGTGGTAAACCCAATGCAGGTGAAACAAAAAAAGCAATATAGCCCGCCATTCCCCATGCTAAACCTTGGTATAGTTTTGAAAATTGAAATAAGTTATAAAACCCTGTCAAAATTATCGCAAAGCCAAAAGCTATGACGATATTACTGCCGATTGTGTATAAGGTTCGTTCCCAACCGTCATCTGGTGCCCACGCTTCATCTGCTGCTTCTATTTCGTTAGTTATTGCAGGTGAAGATACCTCATAAGTTTCTGCTTCTAAAATAAGAGGGGTAACCCAAAATATTTGAATAACGGAAAGTAATAGCCCTGCAATTGTGCCTGCTAAAAAAGCAGATAAAACTATTCGATTAAACATGTTTGATTAATGGCAAGGAAAACCAGTGGCATGACGATTATCATGCGTTGCGTTGTGAACCGCTTCTATAGGTGAAAAACCAATAGCCAGAATTAACACAAAACCAAAAAAAATGGCAGATATACTAGCAACATTAGAAGTGCTAGTTTTTGTTTGAGTTGCAGAATGTGAATTAGTTTGAATAGTCACGGGAGCCTTCCTTATAAAAAAACAAAACGGAGCAAAGCTTGATAAGGGAATATATGCACAGAAAAACGGTAAGAACTGTTTTGCTGGCCTATATCCTCCCTCCGAAGATAGCACCAAGATTAATTAGGCCGGTCTTCTGGCTTACCTTCATTTAAATCACTCGCCTTCCCACACGATGTGTAGTGGCATTTGAGTAATTTATCAGGCCTTACAGCAGCGGGGGCTACGCCGGAATTGATTAAAACCTCTCACCGGACTTCCCGTTTAACTCAGTAAACTGAGCACCTAATTACTTAAAGCGCATTATAATCTATTAAATTACATTAGGTGAAGTTATTTAATGGTATCCAGTGTTTTTCAAGGGCTATTAGGTCAGCTCATACACCCTTACTTATCCTTTTAAAATCAACAAATTAAAAAACTCGTTCTAGCAAGTACATCTTTTCATACAAATTGTCTGAATGAATTACTTTCGTCCCATACTGCTCGCTCCATAACCACCGCTCTACAAGAAATAAGTCTGCCATAGCGCTAATATCACAGTGAAATGGCGGGCCATTTTCTTGCCCCGTTTGCATGAACTGGGCAAACAACTTTCCTTTGGGTTTTAACCAAGAATATAAGCACTTTTCATACTCCTTCCATTCATCAGGATGGAGCGCGCATAAACTGGTTTGTTCATAAATAGCATCAAAGGGCTTTTCTAACGTCCATGTAAAAAAATCTGTTTGAATTAGCTCAGCGTTTAATTGCCCAATCTTATGTGCTTCGTGCTTTTCTGATATTTTCGATTGCTGTAAGTGCAATATCTATAGCAACCACATCAGCAATTATTTTTTTCAGCCATTTAAGTTTGTGAAGAATTTAAGTACGATTTGCCCAAGGACAGGCATAAGACACATACAAATAATGATAACGATCAGTCTCAGCTTTAAAACCAGCACGTCTCCTTGATCATGCTGAGCCATCAGCAGTAACTCAGTTTCGAAACTGAGCAGCTAAACGTATCAACTGTCCTTTACTTTTCTTAGTGGCATACTGACTTTGCGTTTCGTATTTCTGATTTAAATGATCAAAACTTGATGGCACAAAAAATATCACCAATTAGGATCATGCTTTGTGTAAGCCCTAAGTATCTTAAATAACAGGGAACACCTAAATCACCAGATGACTTAAAAAATCATCACCTGCTTCTATACAATGTCACTGGAACCAGTACTTGGCAATTTACAGACAAGAAAGGAAAACAATATACCGTTAGTACGAATGGGAAAATGATAACTAATAACGGAGACTTTTTAAAAGAAATGGCGATTGCAGAACATGGGATTGTGTCAATACCCACTTTTATTTCATGGAAAGCAATTGCTTCTGGAGAACTTGTACCCGTTTTAATGGATTTTAAACGACCACAACCTAATGCTTATGCAGTTTTCCCGAAAACTCGTTATTTATCTCAGCGTACACGCGTATTGATTGATTTTTTGGTTGAACGATTTGGTGATAAACCTCATTGGGGTCAGAATATTAAATCCAGCTGATTTGGCACCCAATTAGAATATCTAGAACACAACGCATCCATCACTATCATGGTGATAGATGCGTTGTGTTCTTTAATGATACTTACTTTAAAGTAAATTCCATACGTCTGTTTTGTGCCCTACCTTCTCGGGTACTATTGTCAGCGATAGGCTGTAAATCGCCAAACCCTTCTGCACTGAGCTTAGAGCCATCTACACCCATCCCAACTAGGGTATCAACAACTGCCTGAGCCCGCTGCTTGGAAAGTCTTGCGTTGATTTCACTAGAACCAGTATTATCAGTATGTCCTCCAACCTGAATATGAGTGCCATCAGGAGCAGCATTTATTGCTTCTGCAGCATTTTTGAGCATCTCCATGCTTTTTGGGGTTATCTTAAAACTACCTGTAGCAAAATTAATACCCGCCACATTCAATGCTTTTATCAAACTTTCACCCGTTACGGTTCCTGATGCAACCATTTCCTTAATCGCATTATTCCCTTGTTCAGCAGTGTCAGTCAATACCTCTTTTCCTTTTTCAACAGTGCCAGTCAACACTTCTTTTCCTTCATCAACAGTGTCAGTCAACACTTCTTTTCCTTCATCAACTGACTCAGTAACAGCATCAGGAATATCAGTCGCTGTAGGAAGGGCAACAGCATTAGAACTTATATTAAAACTACTGCCTCCAAAAACATCTTTAATCTTTCCCATCAAACTATCAATCATATTCTGATCCAAACTTCCATCCAATGAAATATCGTTTCCATTAAAACTTAATTTTGAACCTACTACCTCTTTCAACGCAGGTAAAATAGAAGATAGTTTCATCAGCCAACCAGCACTGTTGGTAGCCGGGTCTACACGAATATCACCGCTAATCTTTCCAGAACCTACAGAAGATTTAAGCGCAGCTAAAATAGATTCTTTTGTTGCATTATCCGCAACAGTACCCGAAATATAAAAGCCATCGGTCTCATTATCTATAATAAGGCTAGGGTTTATTTTTGAAACTGGAACAACTGGAGCAACAGGTTCAGCTTCTGGTACAACGGCAGTTTCAGTAGTTGTTGTCGCCGGTTGTTTTAAAGAACACCAGCCAAGTAGTAAAAAAAGGGGTAATAGTAGCCACCACCAGCGAAACCCTGAAGCTTCATCGTCTATGTCGTCAGTAACTTGCGAATAATCTTCTTGTTGATATTGTGTGCGAACTTCAGGCTCTCTTATGACTTCACTAGGCTGATTTGGAGTTTTAACTTCTACTTCTGATGTATCTTGATGCTCATCATTTTGCATGTATTGAGCTATACTTGAAGGAATACTGTCTGGGATCACACCGTCTGGTGTTAACGCATTGACTACTTTGGGGAGTATATGAGCGATTGCCATACCGACAGGTCCACTCGCCAAGCCTAGTTTTGAGGCCATACTGCTAATTACGCCACTACCCAACGCATCTTCAACTTGCGTAGCATTGACTGCCATTGAGTCACCTTTACCAACCCAAGATGTGACAATTTTTCCGAGTCCACCACTCGTTAATTTATCTAAAAAACCAGACATTCCACCAGTATTCTTATTGAACATTAGTCCTAATAGAGCACTTAAAATACTACTTGCCTTGGAACCTAAACCAAACTTACTGGCAACTTCTGTTATTAATGAATCAAACATATAACCCCCTCTAAATCAGATGAAATTAGCATAGCTCCATTATTTTTTTTCTAGAGCTATACTTGAAATAGTAGCTCTTCGTATACAGTATTTGAATAACTACTTGCAAAGATTAACACAATCTAATCAATGATGTGTACCATATACTCAAAGTAATGTCTTTGCGCACTGGACAATAGATTTATTAAAATTAATATATCTCATTGTTTTTAAGAAAAATAACACCTTAAAGTCTTAGCTTTTTTTGTTTAAAATCAATATGTTAAGGACAAATTCTAGTTAACCCATAATTCGAATGAAGGGAACAAGAAGTTATTCATTAGAATCCCATTATAAAGAGAATCCACTAAAAAGATCATTATTACCGTTTGCCCCAAATATGGGCATTTACTGCTGTCTCTTCAAAATCTTTCTCGTTGGCTTTTGAAGGAATACTTTTAATTTTCTTTTCATCATTATTCTTCTCAACAATACTATTTTTCTTCAAGGCTGATTTTTTTGATTTAGCTTTCTTTTTTGGTTTAGAGCGCGGCATAGGGGGGGCTATTTCATCTGCTTCAAAACCTTTTAATTGCTCTCTTTTCAGACGAAGCGCATTATGCTTTTCAATCACTGTAAAATGATGATATTCATGATGAGCAATTAATGAAATTGCTTGCCCAGTTTGCCCTGCTCTACCCGTACGACCAATTCTGTGCACATAATCATTAGGTGAGCGAGGTAAATCAAAATTAATCACACAGGCAAGTTGCTCAATATCAATTCCTCTTGCTGCAACATCAGTGGCAATTAAAATTCGAATCTTTCCTGATTTAAAATCCCTTAAAGCAGCTGATCGAGCAGATTGCTCTTTATTACCATGCATGGCAATAGCTTCAATGTCTCTTTTAGCTAATTTTATTACTAAATTATCACACGTTTTTTTAGCACTACAAAATACTAAGACTTGCTTCCAGTCATATTTATTAAGAAGATGCGCCAATAAATCATTTTTCTTATTATGATTAACTGTAATGACACGTTGTTCAATAGGGACTTCTTCAACAAACTCATCCATATTAACTATTTCTGGATTATTCATTTCCTCACGCACTAGAGACCTAATGCTATCTGGAAAGGTTGCCGTAAACATTAGGTTTTGCCGTTTGTTAGGCAATAACTTCATAATTTTATTTATTTCTTCCTGAAAATCGCCCTTCATCAAGCGATCAACCTCATCAACAACCAAGGCTTTAATCTGATTAAATTTAATCGCATTCTGACTAACTAAATCGAGTAAACGTCCTGGTGTAGAAATTAAAATATCTGTGCCACTGCGTAGAGCCATCATTTGTGGATTAATTTTTACGCCACCGTATACACTTAAGCATTTAATTTCTGGCTTAATATTTTCAGAGAACTGCTTAAAGACATCACAAATTTGTATAGCCAGTTCACGAGTGGGAACTAAAACTAAAACTTGAACGCAATTACTCTTTGCTCTATCTATACCATTAAATTTATTATAAAGTTTACTTTGTCTATAGATGTTTTTTGTACTTAGGTTTTCCAATAATGGCAACACATAGGTAGCGGTTTTACCCGAACCTGTTTCTGCCCTTGCGAGAACGTCTTTTCCATCCAATACAGGAGGTATAGCCTCAAGCTGTATGTCAGTAGGATGTTCGTAGCCAGCTTTTTTAATAACATTTAAAATCTCAGTAGAGAACATAAATGATGAAAAATCGGCTTTGGAAGAAGGTTTTGTCATGGAGTTAAGAGTTATCATAATGGTTTACCCTTCAGTTTAACCTGAATTCAATTATTGAGATATACATATACTTCACTCGATTACGGATGTGGATTTCTATCAGTCCGCTTTTACCAAAAAACTGTGCGACTAAAACACTTATTTAGCTTACTAACCACCTGGTTTGGCACCTTTCTACCGTTAAAAAAAATTCAATATAAATTCCACACCCATGACTGAGCAATTTATAGAAGTAAGTATACTATGGTTGATTAGAAAAACATGGCCAGGAAAATGATCTAAATTTATGCCATAATCATGGGTTAGATTTTGTCTTGCCACCATTTAATTACATGTCCGAAAGAAAAATTCTTGTTACTAGTGCATTACCATACGCCAATGGCTCAATTCATATAGGCCATTTGGTAGAATATATTCAAACTGATATTTGGGTGCGTTTTCAAAAACAACGAGGTAATCAATGTTATTACGTTTGTGCTGACGATACGCACGGCACACCTATTATGCTACGAGCTGATAGCGAAGGCATTACCCCTGAAGAACTGGTCGCACAGGTAGAAAAAGAACACCGCGCAGATTTTGATGAATTTGGTGTAGAGTTTGATAACTACCACACCACCCATTCCTCTGAGAATAAAGAATTTGCAGAGCTAATTTATACTCGACTACGTGATGGAGGACATATTAGTCAACGTACCATTAGCCAAGCTTTTGATCCGGTTAAAAATATGTTTTTACCTGATCGTTTTATTAAAGGTGACTGCCCTAAATGTGGAGCAAAAGAACAATATGGTGATAATTGTGAAACTTGCGGTGCAACTTATTCTCCTACAGAATTAAAAAATGCTGTATCAGTTGTTTCTGGTGAAAAACCCATTGAAAAAGACTCCGAACATTATTTTTTTAACCTTGATGATTTTACTGAACTACTTACTGACTGGACTACAGCTAAAGGTCATTTGCAGCCAGAAGTTAAAAATAAAATGGCCGAATGGTTAGAAAATGATTTAAAACAATGGGATATCTCCCGCGATGCCCCTTATTTTGGTTTTGAAATTCCCGGTGCACCGGGTAAATACTTTTACGTTTGGCTAGATGCTCCGATTGGCTACATGGCAAGCTTTAAAAACTTTTGTGACAAACAGGGGCTTGATTTTGATGAGTTTTGGGGTGCAGACAGTGATGTGGAGCTTTACCATTTTATCGGTAAAGATATTATCTACTTTCATGCGCTATTCTGGCCAGCCATGTTAAGTGGTGCTAATTTTAGAACACCTAGTGCTGTTTTTGCCCACGGATTTTTAACCGTAAATGGCGAAAAAATGTCCAAGTCGAGAGGCACTTTTATAAAAGCCCGTACTTATCTGGATCATTTAAACCCTGAATATCTACGATATTATTTTGCGGCTAAATTAACCGATGGTATTGACGATCTTGATCTAAACTTTGATGACTTTACTCAACGTGTAAATTCTGATTTAGTTGGAAAAGTCGTTAATATCGCTAGTCGCTGCAGTGGTTTTATCAAAAAACGTTTTGATGGAAAATTGTCTTCCGAGCTTTCTGAACCAGAATTATTCAAAGAATTTATTGATGCCAATAAGTCTATTGCGGCCTTATACGAAGGTCGTGAATTTGGGAAGGCAATGCGTGAAATCATGTCCCTGGCAGACAAAGCCAATCAATATATAGATGAAAAAAAGCCTTGGATTGTTGCTAAAGAACAGGGGCGCGATACAGAACTACAGAATATTTGCTCCATAGGTATTAATCTTTTTCGTCTTTTAGTGGTGTATCTAAAACCCGTGATTCCTGCGCTGGCAGAAAATACTGAAAAATTTCTAAATATTGAGCCACAAAACTGGCCTGCAACCGCACAGCCTTTACTCGATCATCAAATTAATAAATTTAAACCGCTAATGACTCGTGTTGAAGCTGATAAAATTGAAGCTATTGTAGAAGCATCGAAAGAAAATTTAAAAAAAACAACAGAAGCAAAAGTCACAACCTGTGAAGCCATAGCTGATACTATCGAGTTTGATGATTTTGCTAAAATTGATTTACGAATTGCTAAAATTGTAAAAGCTAATCATGTAGATGGAGCCGATAAATTATTACAGCTCACCGTTGACATTGGCGATGAAACACGAAATATTTTTGCAGGGATAAAATCTGCCTATGCTCCAGAAGATTTAGAAGGTAAATTAACCGTTGTAGTTGCAAATCTAAAACCAAGAAAAATGCGTTTTGGCTTGTCGGAGGGAATGGTACTTGCTGCCGGCCCAGGTGGAGAAGATTTATGGGTATTAAGTCCTGACCAAGGTGCTAAAGCAGGTATGCGAGTTAAATAAGATATGTTTTGTTATCACTGCCAAGAAGCAAAAAAAAATATTGCTTGCGATACTACAGGGATTTGCGGAAAAAAGGCTAACGTCTCTAGCTTGCATGATATGCTGATGTTTAGCTTAAAAGGGTTGGCATTTTATACTTATCGTGCGGAAGAATTTAATCTGATTAGTAATAAAACGAATCAGTTTTTGGCAAAATCGCTCTATGCAATGGTCACTAATGTCAATTTTTCTCCTGCTGATTTTATCAGTATGATAGAAGAATCAGTAAAACGAAAAAATTCGATTAGAAGCCAGTTTTTAACTGCTTATCATCAAAAATATAATAAGGAATTTAATCAACCCTTACCAGAAGAAGCTGAATGGCAATTTACCAACCAAAATGAAGAAGAGCTAACTGAAAAAGGCTCAACCGTTGGTGTTGAACGAGATATGGCACGATTAGATGAAGATGTTCTTAATTTGCAAGAATGTCTTCTCTACGCAGTTAAAGGACTCGGTTCTTTAGCAATCCATAGTCTTGAATTAAATATTGAAGATATTGAACAATATCGTTTTCTACATCAATCACTGAGTTTTACTCTGAATGATGGTAATAATATAGAAAATATTCTTCCCATGCTACTTAAAGCAGGTCAACTTGGTTTAGTTGCAATGGAACAGCTTGAAAAGGCAAATATAATTAAATTTGGCAATCCAGTCCCTACAAAAGTCTACCTTGACACTCAGGACAACCCTGGAATTCTTGTTTCAGGGCATGATCTACAAGATATTGAAGACTTGTTAGAACAAACAGCTAGTACAGGTATAGATGTCTACACACATGGGGAAGCAATTTCAGCCCATACCTATCCTGCTCTAAAAAAATACTTCAACCTAGTGGGTAACTATGGTGGTGCCTGGCAAAGCCAAAAAACTGAGTTTCCTAAATTTAATGGCCCAATTCTGGTTACAACCAACAGTATTCAACAACCTAAAAAGACCTATCAAGAAAAAATATTTACTACAGGCATGGTTGGCTGGCCTGATATTCCTCATATAGCTGATCGTAAACCAGGGCAACGTAAAGACTTTACTGAAATAATAAAAATAGCTATACAAGGCGAAGCCCCCACACCCTTAGCAGAAGGGCAATTTATTACTGGGTACGGCAACAAAGCCCTAGCTGCTTTAACTGATAAAATAGCCAATGCTATCAATACCCAGAAAATTAAACGCATTATTGTTCTGGCCGGTACAGATGGGCGGCATAAAGAACGTAAATATTACACTGAACTAGCCGAATCATTACCAAATAATGCATTAATTATTACTGCTGGTGATACAAAATATCGCTTTTACCAACATGATTTTGGTACTATTGATGACATTCCAAGACTGCTTGATGCAGGGCAAAGCAATGACTTTTTTGCTATTATCCATTTTTTAGAAGTGTTACAAAAAACAATAGGCTTAGCCAAAATAAGCGACTTACCTGTTTCTTTTGATATAGCTTGGTACGAGCAAAAAACTATATTAATGATGCTTGCCTTATTTGCATTAGATTTTAAAAACATTCGAATAGGCCCAACACTACCGCCATTTTTTACAGACAATATTTTGGAATTATTATCCAGTAAGTATGGTTTAAAAGGAATTGATAGCGTAGAAAATGATGTTGAAACCTTAATGGCTGGACATTAAATTTAAGTGATGAGCCAGTCTTTTTCTGTGGAAGAACAAGTTGATCAGATTGATAACTTGTTACCACAAACACAATGCACTAAATGTGGTTTTTCTGGTTGTAAACCTTATGCTCAAGCTATAGTAAAAGGAAATGCTGATATAAACCAGTGCCCACCTGGTGGTAGTCTAGGCATAAAAAAACTGGCTAAATTACTACAAGTAGAGGAAAAGCCATTAAACCCTGCATTTGGTACAGAACAACCGAGAAAAGTTGCCTTTATTATTGAAGAAGATTGCATCGGCTGTACTAAATGTCTGCCCCCTTGCCCTGTTGATGCGATAGTAGGCGCAAACAAACAAATGCACACAGTTATTGCCGCTGAATGTACTGGCTGTGATTTATGCGTAGCACCTTGTCCAGTTGATTGCATTATCATGAAACCAATAGAATCACCTACCTTTTGGGGTAAGGTAGATGCAGATAACGCTAAACTACGTTTTTTAAATAAACAAAAACGCTTAGAACTACAAGCAGAAGAAAAAGCTGTTCGCTTAAAAAAACAAAAACAGATACTAGCTAAATTAAAAGCTAAAAAATAACTAATTCAATTGTTCTAAATACTCCACCTAATAAGTACCTAAGTAAAAATTAATTTAATAAAGAGCAATATCCACTTCACTGGTCTAATGTTAAGACTGGAGCACGAACAATCCTGTCTTGATTATTTGTATAAGCTTTGTTGGCCCGATAGTTTTGTTTGCCCAGCCCGTAATGGATGTAAAGCATGAAAGATGGATGCAATGTTTTGGAATAGACGGTCATTACTGAGCAAAATGTAGAAGTCAACGAAACTCTTTCTGATGGAAAAGAGAAAGGAGGCAAACGTAGATTATTAATTTTTCAGGACTAGATTTGGCTGCTGGTCAATATTATCATCCCAATTAAAATTTTAATGCTCATTGCCTACCCCAAATCAGGATAAATTTATATTCGTTAGATCGCTTTTTTTTAGATAAAGCTCAAAAAAACTAAACCCACTTCACTTCAAATAAAGTTCCCTTAACATCAACCACCTCAACCTGTTGATCAATTGGGCAGTCGTCTCCAAGAACTGTCCAGATTGAATCATCAGCCTTAATTTTTCCACGCCCATTTTTAATTGGCTCAATCAAAGAAAAGGTTCTGCCAATATATTGAGCTCCACGTTTATTTAGTAAGGGATGGTCTGTTTCAGTGTTATTTTTAAAGCCATATTGCCGCCAAATAAGAATTGAAGTGATAGATAAAGTAGCATAAATAATTAACTGAATTTCAAGACTGACAGAAGGAAATAAAAATAAAATTGTTCCTACAATAACCCCTGCTACAGATAACCATAAAAAAAAGAAACCGGGTGCCAATATTTCTATTCCTAATAGAAAAACGGCTAACACCCACCAATACCAAAATACAATTTCTAATTCAGCCATTTTTTATCCTTTTTTAGTCATTGCTTCTTTTGCCAGCTCACTAATACCCCCTAAGGCACCAATAACACTGCCCGCTTCTAAAGGCATAAGAACTAACTTACTATTATCTGCTGTTGCAATTTCTTTTAGGGATTCCACATATTTTTGGGCGACAAAATAGTTGATGGCTTGAACACTGCCATTAGCAATAGCCTCTGAAACTACTTTTGTTGCAGTAGCTTCTGCTTCTGCTAAACGTTCTCTAGCCTCGGCATCTCTATAAGCAGCCTCCTTACGTCCTTCTGCATCCAGAATCGCTCCTTGTTTTTCGCCTTCTGCACGTAGAATTTCTGCCTGTCTTAGGCCTTCCGCCTCAAGAATGGAAGCTCTTTTTTCTCGTTCAGCCTTCATTTGTCTTGCCATTGCATCAACTAAGTCTCTTGGCGGGGCAATATCTTTAATCTCTATTCTTGTCACTTTAAGCCCCCAAGGACTAGTTGCATCATCAACAACATTTAATAATCTAGCATTAATTTCATCTCTTTTTGATAAAAGTTCATCCAAATCCATTGATCCCATGACTGTTCGAATATTGGTCATAACTAGATTAAGAACAGCTATTTCAAGTTGATTGACTTCATAAGAAGCTTTAGCTGCATCCATAACTTGAAAAAATACCACACCATCAACGGTTACCATGGCATTGTCTTTGGTAATAATTTCTTGAGAAGGTACGTCTCTAACTTGCTCCATCATGTTAAGTTTATTACCAATCCTATCGATAATAGGCATAATAATATTCAAACCGGGCGTTAATGTATTAGTGTAACGACCAAAACGTTCAACCGTATATTCCATACCCTGAGGGACAGATTTAACACTCATAAATACCAATAAAATGGCAAAACCTAAAATAACTAACGCAAAAGTACCCATAGTAATTTTCCTTTTTTGTTGCAAAAATATATTTTCCTCATGATAATGTATATTATGCGTCAATTAAAAGTAATAACGGAAAATAAAAATGATAATTTTATCAATTAACCTATTGATTTTATCAGTAGGCCTACTGATAGTAGGATTAATTAAACCAGGCTGGATTTTATTTTGGATGGAAAAACCGGGGAGAATGCCAATAATAATCTTATCATCAGTTTTGTTTATGGTTGGTGTAGTGATGTTTACTGAGGCCAACCTTGAGAAGGTCAATGCTAACCCGCCCCCCGTTAGCCAAACAAAAGAAGCTTCAGAAACGCCCGTACCGGCAGTTGACGAAAAAACAAAAACTATTAAAGAGGTAAAATAATTATTTTTTTGTTGGGCTAAGGGCTAACGGCTTTATTGTTAACCCAACATTTTTAGTAAATTTGGTCGCAAGATCTGATACTAAGGTGAGTTAGAAAACAATAGATATGAAATGTTTTTCTAAGTTTTGTTAAATTCCCGCACTAAACCCAGCTTCTTTAATCCCAGCTACAGCACTACGTTCATCTTGGTCAGAAATATCTCCACTAATACCAACCGCGCCAAGAATATTATTATCTTCATCTCTAATCAATACACCACCAGGAACAGGCATAACCTTTCCTCCGGCAATATCAACCAAAGCATTCATAAAAGCAGGACGCTGTTCAGCCATAACGGCTAAACTACGAGAGGACATTCCCATGTTCACCGCACCCCAAGCTTTTGCTATCGCAATATCATACTTTAGTGGCGTTGCACCGTCTTCTCTTTGCATGGCTTTTATTGAACCACTTTCATCTAACACCACAACAGTTAAGGGTTTGCAGTTAAGTCTGCGCGCCGTTGTTAAAGCAACATGAATGATTTGATTTGATTTTTTTAGTGTTAATACAGACATTATATACTCAGTCGTTTTTTATAATAGTATAGCGAGAATAAAGATTAACTGTTTATTATAGCTCTAAAACAGACTTTATGTAGGGCCATATTTTTTTAGCAATAATGGGTTGGGCTTTTTCGTTTGGGTGTAATCCATCACTGATCATCATTTCTTTTACCAAAGCGATATCTTTCAATATAAAAGGAACGAGAGGAATATTCATTTCTTTGGCTAAATCAGGATAAACATTATAAAACATGTCTACATAACGTTTACCATAATTTGGCGGAATCCTCATCCCTAACAATAAAACCTTTGCTCCATCTTGTTGTGAGCGAGTAATTATTTCTGCAAGGTTATTTTTCATTTTTTTTGGTGATAAACCTTGAAGACCATCATTTGCACCTAATTCCAGCAAAACCAACTGTGGTTTATGTTGAGCCAATACTTTATCAATACGCGCAAGCCCACCCGCTGAAGTATCACCTGTAATACTTTCGTTAAAAATAGTATAAGTTTTATTTTCTTGATCAAGCTTTTGCTGTAATAATGCAACCCAACCTTTTTTAATATCTATTTTATAAGCGGCACTTAAGCTATCTCCTAGTACAACAATAGATTTAGCAAATATTGTCGTTGAATAAAGTGCAACGACCAACACCAAACAAATTTTTAACATGTTAAAGACTCACTTAAATATTATTGAAACAAAAAACCTGGGAAAAACAGTGCTTACTTCTGATGGATCATTAGATATTCTGTCATCAGTAACGTTAACAATCAAATCCGGAGAAAGTTTAGCCATTGTTGGCGCCTCTGGATCGGGAAAATCTACCTTACTTAGCCTATTAGCTGGGTTAGATACACCATCACAGGGAAGTATACTATTAAAAGGACAAAATTTAACCACTCTGGATGAAGATGGTAGAGCCGAATTACGAAACCAGTCTGTTGGATTTGTTTTTCAGTCATTTCAGTTATTACCTGGACTAACCGCATTAGAAAACGTGATGTTGCCATTAGAGTTAAGAGGGGAAAAAAGGGCAAAAGAAATGGCGGCCAACCTGTTACATAGAGTAGGATTAAGCCACCGCTTAACTCACACACCGTTAAAGCTCTCAGGTGGAGAGCAACAAAGGGTCGCCTTGGCACGTGCATTTGTCACCGAACCGGCTATTCTTTTTGCTGATGAGCCGACAGGTAATCTAGACAGTAAGACAGGTGAACAGATTATTGAACTGTTATTTAAATTGAACCAGGAAAAACAGACAACACTTATTTTAGTGACTCACGACAATGCTTTGGCAACACGGTGTCAACGAACTATTAAACTTGAATCAGGACGGGTGGTATGAATCGCTCTCTTTTAGCTTTAAAGTTATTGATACGTGATGGTCGAAGTGGTGAACTAAGCATTTTGGTTCTGGCTTTAATTATTGCAGTGACCAGTTCAACAGCTATCAGTTTATTTGCAGATCGCTTACATCGAACAATGAGCACCCAAGCCGCTGAATTCTTAGCTGCTGATTTAGTCATCACCAGTCCTGCCCTAATTCCAAAACAGTGGATAAAAGAAGCCAGTATACTTAAGTTAACCCATGCGAAAACAGCTGAGTTTTCTACTGTTCTGATGGAAAATGATGAAATACTGCTTGCAGGCATTAAAGCGGTCAGTAACAACTACCCATTAAGAGGCTATTTAAAATCCACACCATCAGATTATTCAGAAGAAAAAATATCCCATACAGGCCCAAAGAAAGGGGAGGCCTGGGTAGACAAAAGGGTTTTATCCGCACTAAAACTTAAACTGGGCGCTAATTTAATTGTTGGTGAAAAGGCATTAGTCATTAGCCAAATTATTACTTATGAGCCAGACAAAAGAGGTGACCTCTACAGTTTATCACCTAGAGTGATGATTAATGATGCGGATTTGGGCGCTACGCAAGTATTAAAGCCGGGTAGCCATGTGCATTATTTTTTCCAATTTAGTGGAGAGGCAGAATTAATAGCTCAATACCATCAATGGATAAAGCCACAACTATTGGTTTCTCAACGCATCCTGGATATACACGAAGATCGTCCTGAACTAGGGACAGCTTTAAGCAGGGCAGAACGATATTTGGGTTTATCCAGCATTATTGTCATTTTAATTGCAGGTGTGGCTATTGCTATGTCTACGCGCCGATATAGTGAACGTCATTTTAATGCTACAGCTATTTTGCGTTGTTTAGGTTGTAAACAAAATGAGATTTTGTGGCTTTATTTTTTTCAATTCTTAATTCTAGGTACTATTGCCAGTGCGTTAGGAACACTTTTCGGTTGGTTTGCTCAAGAAGCGTTATTCCTTTTATTAAGGGATTTATTGCCTGCTAAAGTTTCTGCGCCGAGTTTTATTTCAATTTTTATCGGTTTTTTTACCGGTTTAGCAATTTTATTTGGGTTTGCCTTACCCCCCTTGTTGCGCCTTAAAAAAGTATCACCTTTGCGTGTATTACGACGAGAACTAGAACCTCTGCCCACCAGTGCTTGGCTAGTTTATAGTCTGGCTCTTTCACTGATTAGTATTTTAATTTGGCAATATACACAAGATCTTAAAATGACAATAACAATCATAGGAGGTGGTTTAGTCATCACATTTGTTTTTGGTCTAATACTATATGCTTGTCTGATTCAGTGTCGTAAACTTTTACCTTTTCTTGGTATAAGTTGGCGATTTGGTTTACAAGGCTTGGTTAAAAACCCTAAGGCTAGCGTTAGCCAAATATTGGCTTTTAGCATCACACTACTTGCCATGATACTTAGTTATTCAGTTAGAAATGACTTACTAAATGATTGGCAAAACCAGTTGCCCAACAATACACCCAACCATTTTGTGCTTAATGTTTTCCCAGAAAAAGTGAGTGCTTTTAAACAATTATTAAAACAACAGAATATTAGTAATATAGATTTATTCCCCGTTGTACGAGGTCGTTTAGTCAAAATAAATGATATTGCCGTACAACAAATTGTCAGCAAAGATTCGCAAGGTGAAAGAGCTACACATCGTGATTTAAGTCTGACTTGGGCAGAACAACTTCCAGAAGATAACAAAACCATTTCAGGGCAGTGGGATATCAAACAAAAAGGACAAGTTTCAATAGAAGAAAAACTGGCTAAAAGTCTGAAAATCAATGTGGGGGATAAACTAACCTTTACCATTGGCAGCCAGCAACTTAATGCAATGGTATCTCATATTCGCAGTGTACAGTGGGATACAATGAAACCAAACTTCTATATGGTTTTTTCACCTAAAACACTCTCCAGATATCCAGCAACCTACATTACAAGCTTTTATATTGCGGAAGAAAATAAAAAAGTGTTAAATACCTTGGTCAAACAGTTTCCTGGCATCACTATTTTAGAGGTTGATGCGATACTTAAACAATTTAAAACTATTCTCAAACAGCTTACAACTGCAATTAATTATTTACTTTATTTTGCGCTGCTTGCTGGTTTTACGGTGTTATTCGCTGCTGTATATTCAACATTAGACAATAGGATATATGAAGGGACACTCATGAGAACACTCGGTGCTAGCCGTGCATTGTTAAGAAAAGCACACTTAATAGAGTTTGCTTTGCTTGGGTTGATATCAGGTTTTGTTGCTGTACTAATGTCAGAAGTGATTCTATTTGCTTTATATACTTATGTGCTACATCTTGATTATCACATAAACTGGATATTGTGGGTGGAGATACCATTAATCAGCACAGCTTGTATTATGCTCACAGGGTTTTGGGGGCTACGCCGTGTAGTAAAGCATTCTCCCATGGAGGTTTTACGTGAAATATAAAGGATTTAGTAAAGAAGAAGAAACATAAAGGTATTCCTGATTACCCACAAGCTTCCGCCGAATCAGTAGATGACTTGTAAGGTATTGAAAAATAATAAATATCTATTAATGAAAATTTAACTTAAACTTTTAACTTTGATCAGGTTAAAAAATAACCATTATTTTTCATAAGATTACATTTAGCTTTTTAAAGTGGCGGAAGCTTGTGGGTAATCAGGAAGGTATTTATGTTTCTTAGCAACTGTGATTTTTTTTTATTTTGTCTATACTTGTTTCCATAAGTATTTCTTTGCCTAAAAGATAGTCTGGAAATATAAAAAACAAATAAAAAAGCATAATGAAACTGAAAATCACACCAAATAATACCCGACGAGACCTTGGGTCAGAAGATTTTATAGTCACTAAAACGGATACGAAAGGTCGCATAACATATGCTAACCGTATTTTTATGGATATTGCTGGCTTATCTGAATCTGAGTTGCTGGGTGTTCAGCATAATATTATTCGACACCCTGATATGCCAAGAGGTGTTTTTAATTCTTTGTGGGAAACATTAAAAGCAGGAAATGAATTTTTTGGTTTTGTTAAAAATCTCTGTTCAGACGGAGGCTATTATTGGGTTTTTGCTAATATTACACCTGATTATGATAAAGATGGAAAATTACAAGGCTACTATTCTGTGAGACGCCAGCCACCTCAATCCGCCCTAGATATTTTAATGCCCGTTTATAAAGAAATGTTAACCATTGAGTCCACAGGCTCCAAAAAAGAATCACAAGAAAATTCAATCGCATATTTGAATGGGAAAATTACTCAAGCTGGGGCAAAAAGTTACGAAAAATTTGTTTTAAACTTATATAAACCAAGTGGAGTATAAGATTAATGAATCATTCTAGTGCAAATATCCCTTCTTTAAAAAACAAAATAACAACGATTGTTGTGGCTATAAATTTACTAGCTATTTTCAATTTTTGTTACAGCACCTATGTAACGGATTTTTCATGGATAAACCTGTGTTTTACTTTTCTTATTTGTATCTGTAGCGTTTATGTATGGAAAAATTCAAAACTGCCTCTTGATACTTTAGAGCAGATACAGGAAGTCTTGCTACATAGTAATAATGGAGAGCTTTATCACCGTATTACCAATACCCAAAGTTTGGGTGAAACAGGCAAGGTTGCCTGGGAACTTAATGAAATGCTTGACATTATGGAATCTTATTTCAAAGAGATTACTACATGCTTTCATCAAGCCTCCAGAGGTAATCATGACAGATATGCTTTAACCGATGGTTTTCCTAGCGTATTAAAAACATCAGCTGAAAGTGTAAACCAAGCGCTTAAATATATGGCAGATAATGAACAGTTAATAATAAAAAATCGCCTAACAGCAGGTTTAAGTGAACTAAATACTGGTAATTTATTAAATAACCTGAAATTAAATCAAAAGGATTTAATCAAAATAACAGACCAAATGCAACAAGTTGAAGATATTGCAATAAAAACAGGAGACAATGCAAATGAAAGTCTTTTAGCAGTTGATACAATCAGCACTTCACTGATTAATATAAATGAAAATATTCACTCCGTCAGCAGTGTTATTGTTGATTTAATAGATGACAGTAAAAAAGTAACTGATTCTTTATCCATGATTACTGGTATTGCAGACCAGACTAATTTGCTTGCTCTGAATGCATCGATTGAAGCGGCTCGCGCTGGTGAGCATGGACGAGGATTTGCAGTTGTGGCTGAAGAAGTAAAGAGTTTATCTGAGCATACGAAAAATGCTGCATTAGAAGTGTCTAAAACATTAGCTTCGTTTAATCAACGGGTTGAGCAAATGGATTTAGAGGCGAAAAGCTCCGCCGTTTTATCTGAAAAAATTATGCAACAAGTTAATTCGTTTAAAGTTCAGTTTTCAGGTTTATCTGAATCTACTCAGGCTTCTATCACCTATATTAGTCATGCTAAAGATACAAGCTTTGGCTTATTAACCAAGCTGGATCATATTATTTTTAAGCAGAATGGTTATGTTGCAATAGAGAATCCAGAGCCAAGCTCTCAAGCAGATGCAATTTCTGTTGACCATCATAACTGTCGTTTGGGTAAATGGTATGAAGAAGGTATCGGTTATGAAAAATTTAGAATGACGCATGCATATACAGAATTAAAATTACCTCATGCTGATGTTCATAGTTATACACAACAAGCCTATGCTCTTTCTTGTAAAAACTGGATTGAAGATACTCAGCTTCTTGATGAAATAATTGTTCAAATGCAGAAATCTGAAAAAGCGAGTAAAGATGTTATGAAACTTATTGATGCTATGGTTGAAGAAAAATATGGCTAAAATTTAGTTCATAATTTTCAACATAAAGCTTCTCAATGAACTAAATGTCTCGACTTCCAGAGAGCCTGTGTAAGGAAGAGATAAACAATTTTTAAAATAATTCAACGCTATCATCAAGATCACTGCTTTGCTCTGCTACCTCGGTAGCCAAGCTGTCCTTAAACGCTTGATATAATTCTTTTTGGTTATCCGCAACATCATTTAGATTCGACCTAACAAAGGTTAAGGCCTCTCTAATTTCTTTTCCGGCATCCATTTCATCCAGTGCTTTATCTATTGCCGAATCAATACGGGTAAGCAAGAAAGCTTCCTGATCTTCTTCTAACCCCATACCTAAAAAATCTATATTTAGCCCTTGAACTAACTGATTCATTATGAAGGTGCTTTGCTTTCGGTTTTTAACAATCGTAGTTCCTAAATAAAACAAACTATTTTGTATCAATTTAAATGATGTTAGTAAGTTTTCACTTTGTTTTGTAAGTGCTTCTTCAGTACGAACAGTGTTGGTTTTGGAGTTAACTGCTGACAAAATAATAGGTAACAAATCTTTCACTCTACCATAACGTTCCAAATCATCTAATGGCATATTTTTAATCAAAAGACTAATACAAGGGTAGTTAATGATAGTTCGATTACCAAAATCTAAAAAACGCGCTTCTTTATCGCACATTTCAATCAATTCTTTTTCCAGAGGACTAATGGCTGTATTTTCTGATGAATACCACATGGAAGTATTTTCATTCGCAAATATCATCGCACAACATTCAAGAGAAAGTTGATCTGTACATTCAAAAAGGCCTTGTGCCAACTCATTAATCGAATGAAAAGACAAACTTTTTTCTAAAAACCTCATTGCAATGGCTAGTTCACTAGAACCAGTCATAGCAGCCACCGCATTTTTATGTGCTAACTGATATTGTTCGTGTAATTCTTTTCGTTCAATATGATATTTGACGAGCACATTGATTCGAGCAACTAGGTTATCTTTTTCAAAAGGTTTAACCAAATAATCATCCGCGCCAACTTCATAACCTTGCATTCGTTCTCGCAAAGAACTGTGGGATGATAGAAAGATTATAGGTACTTGTTTAGACGATTCTTTGTTTCGTAGCCTATCACACACCTCATAACCATTTATTCCAGGCATTTCAACATCGAGAAGAATGATATCTGGGCATTTTTTTATAGCTTCTTCTATACCAGATTCACCATCATCTGCTGTTCTAACTTCCATCATTTCTGTAGTTAGCGTTTTGGTAATTAACTTTTGGATGAATTTATCATCATCAATTACAAGAACGTCTATTTTTGTTGTCATTTTTATCGCTATAATTCTAGGTACAGTTAGCTAAACATCAAATTTTTAATTTCATAAAACCTTCATCTATTAAGTATAGTTGAACACTTGGTTTTTCCTATTGATTTGGATTAATTTAACACTCTGTTTATCTACTAGGTAGAACAAAGGACAGGCGAGCACCACCTGTCTGTGTAGACTCAGCCCATATTTTTCCTTTATGTAAATCAATAATGTTATGGCTAAGCCTAACCCTGTTCCTCCCGCATTCGTTTTAGTTTTACTACTTTGAATGAATTTATCAAAAATTTGCTCCAATTCATCCTTTGGAATACCAACGCCCTGGTCTTCTATGGATAATTGTATGGCAGCATGATTTTGATAATCTATCTCGGAAAAATAAATTTTTATAATTTTTCTTTCAGAGCTAAACTTAATTGCATTAGATAATAAATTAGTAATAACCTGAGCTATGCGTACCGGATCAAAATCTGCTTCGGTATTGCAGACTTCTTTGTCCCATAACAATATCTGTTGTTTTTCTTTAAGTGCTGCACTTTGTTCTGCCACGCAGTTTTTTGCAACACTAAATAATGACATTTTTTGTTTGTTTAACAACATTTTTCCTGCCTCAAGTTTAGACAAGTCTAATAAGTCATTTAAAAGGGCTAATAATCGTTCACCACTAGTGTTGATTCGGTCAAAATATTTAAATAACTTTTCAGTTGTAGCTGTTTCATGATTTTTCAAACCAAATCGAGCGAAACTTAAAATTGCATGTAAAGGTGTGCGCAATTCATGAGACATATTTGCTAAAAACTCTGATTTAGAAGCATTTGCCTGTGTCGCCTGACCCAATGCTTTTTCTAATGATACAGTTCTTTCTGCAACAAGCTGCTCTAAATTAGCTGTATAAATTTGTAATTCTTTGTCCTTTAATTCAATTTCATCTAGCATTTTATTAAATGATTGATTTAAAGTTATAATTTCAGCGGTACCCGTCACTTTTGCTCGTGAACTAAAATCTTTTTCTTTTGCTATTTTATTAGTTAATTTTGCTAAATTATTTAAAGGACTGGTTAAGGTACGACTAAAGTGCCTTACAACAACAAAGCTAAATATTAAAGAAATTAATATACTCAATATAAAAATATAAATTTCTGTAACTTGTTGATTAAAAAGTGACTCTCGACTAAAAACCAAATGGATATGAGCAATCGTTTTGCTACCATCTTTTATGTCATAACAACTATTTAGCTCTATGGAATAAAATGAATTCGACTTGCAATGCTGATGATTAAACATTGCCATTTTGTTCTTAATTCCTGCACTAGCATATAGCTCTCTATTTTTTAAATATACAGAGGCTAGAATAATATTTGAGCGCTTTATAACGTCCTCCAAGATTTCTATCACCCCTTCTTCATGGTCAAAAATAATAGCAGTTTCTAGTTGACCGGCTGTTAATTGAGAAATAGTCTTTGCTTCCTTTATTAAAGCTTTATTGGCAATAAAATAATTGGCGCAAATAAACAAAGTGCTTGTCATCAATAAAACTAAAATAACTATACTTAGAATGACTAAAGTCAGTTTTTTTTGAAGACCTTCTCTAATTATTTTGTTCTGTTTCATACTTTACTTAATATTTTTTCTAAGTACGGTTGATGCTAGTTTTATTAATTTAGAATCAATTGTTAAAAAAGCAGCCTGGCTACTATTAAAATTAAGTTTAAATCGAATTTTATCTTTTTCAACGTACAGTTGAATCATACCCTCTTTGTCAACAAAATTACTTTGGTCACTAATTGTTAAAACATAATGTTTTTTGGCAATTAAAATCACTTTTTCCAAATTAACATTAGATAAGGCATCAATAAAAACAACATGACAAGATTGGATGTCATCGATCTCTTCTAATTCTTTTATTTTTATGTTTTGATGCTGAATTTTTCGGTTTTCTAATTGAAATAATATTTTTCCAAATGGATTTCTTGGATAAGTACAATAATTAAACGTGTTCATTTCTCTTTTAGGTTCAGGCCATTGAACAAATCGAGAAAAGTTATATAGATAAATTATTTTTAATTGTATTTCAGATGCCGATTCTATTGCTTGAACTTGAATTGATAAAAAACACAGCAAGACAATGCTGCTTTTTTTTAAACAATAAGCTAGATAATTTATTAATTTTTTCATTTTAGAAGCGAGTGATTATTTTTGCATAAACACTACGAGGTACTTCTGTATTGAATGAATCGCCTATTATGGTGGTAAATTCTTTATGTTGCGAATCCAGTAAATTTTGTCCAATAATTGATAGCTCAAATTGCTCAGTTGGTTTCCAAGCTAACCTTAAATCAAGACGAGCAAAATCATTCACTGCGCCCGATTTAATAGGGCCAGTATAATAAACAGAGGTATTAAAGGCTAAATCAAAAGGAAGTTGCCATATAGATTGAAAGGCGCCCTGGTGTTTTGGGGCAGAATGCTCATAATTTTCAATATTAGTGCCATCTACACTGCCCTGCATTAACCTGGCTTCTACTGTTAAAAAACTATAACTTGCAGATAATTGCCAGTAGTCTAGTACTTGCCATTTTGTAGCGAGTTCTACTCCATAACTTTCAGCTTTGATCTTATTATCAAAATTCATTGGAATAGTGAAGTTTGATATATCGGGTGCTTGTGGTTCAGTTGATCTTAAATCATCATATTTATGATAAAAAACTGTTGTATCAATAGTAAATAATTCTGAGAAAACACCTCGATAGCCTGCTTCAATCGCCAATAAATCCTCTGCTTTTTGTTCTGTATTCCCATTAACCAGAATAGTGAAAGGTTCTGTATAAGCCCCTACCGCCTGTATATTTGAATCAACTCGGGAAGGTGTCCGAACCGCTCTACTAACTGAGTTCCAAACACTATGATGTGAATTAACCTCCCATAATAATCTAGCACTGGGTTGATATTCAAAACCGCTATAATCATTATGTGAGAATTTTGAACCTAAGGTTAAACGAAAGCTCTCGCTCAATTGAATTTCATCTTGAAGAAACCCACTTACTGTATGGCTAAACTGGTTTTCTGGTGAAAATGAACTATTATTATTCTGTTCCAAATAGTCTTGAACACCGCGGTAGCCTAGCCCCCAAACTATTTCTTGTTGATCTCCCCATTGAAATCGATGTTGAGCATCAATATCAAAAGTGTGTAAAACTCTAACCGCCTCAAAATGATTATGTTCTTCGTAATTATAATAAGCTTGTATTTGCAAGTCATTGTCTTCAACAATATTATGCTGAGAGCGTAATAACAAGTGTGCAGTTCGATAGTCCTGAGTATCTTTTCGTACTAAATTAAAAATAGGTGACGAACTAAATGTTTGTTTTACTCCATCGGCCTGACCGCGCATATAAGAACCTTGCAACATCCATTTTTTTTGTCCGTCTATTCTGAACCCTGTTCGTATATTTTCTCTGCCATCTTCTGCGTTATTATCATGATCAGGGGAATTTTTATATTTATCCTGTTTTCTGGCTTTAGCATAAACTTGATAACTAACGTCCTTGCTCAGTTTACCCCCGTGTAATATATTGGCAACCAAGTCTTCAGAACCCCCTAAAAAACTTAGCTCAGTGCCTTGAGTTTCATCAGCATGTTTAGTAATAATGTTGATCACACCATTGACTGCATTTTCTCCCCACAAAGTACCACCTGGGCCACGAACAACCTCTACACGATCAATAGTTGCAAGAGGAATATCCTGCATATTCCAATAAACACCCGAAAAAAGTGGAGTGTAAACACTACGCCCATCAATTAACACTAATAATTTATTGGCAAACTCTCCATTAAATCCACGGACTGAAATTGCCCATTTATTACCATCAATATGTGCAACTTGTACACCAGGCACTCCCCTTAATACTTCCGGTAAGGTTGTTGCTCCTGATTGCTGAATATCGGCTTGTGAGATAACATGAATTGCTGCGGCTGTTTTACGAATTGACTGTGGTTTTTTTGCAATTGAAATAACTTCAACATCCATTAATTGTTCAAAATCCATTTCATAAAGCGCATCATAAGTTTCGCTATATACTATGCCAGGTAGGGTTAATGCTAAAAAACCACTTAAAAATGCAGAAAATATATTCATGATATGGTGCAATCTGTTATTAAAAGTGCAGGTTGGGTGAACGATAGCGTAACTCGGTAAGCTTTTGAAAAATGGTGGATTGCGCTATCGCTCATCCACTCCACAATATGTCAAAAGCCCTTAACTTAATGCCCGTGAGAATTATATTTTGCAAGATCATTATTTAACTTACTGAAAGTAATGAGATGAGGTTTTCTGTCTCTTTTTCTATTTTAAAATCAGAGTTTGATATTACAGAACTTTGCCCTTTTGCCTTTTCAAGTAAATCGCTAAAAAATTGTTCTTGCTGTTCACTTAAGTTCATATTTATGTATGACCATTCAACATTAGAAATTAGATCATCTATAATTTTGATGTGTTTCTTTTCGTTTTCTTTACGTGAAGATTCAATCTCGGTTAGCATCGTGCGCGTAGCATTGACCAGTGACATCAAAGAAGATGACATTTCTAAACCTGTAATTCTGGCATCCGCTCCTTCTAGTAACATACCGGTAACATCATTTAGCCGACCATATCTATCAACATCCTTGATAGGCATATTTTTTATCAAAACAGATATGTTTTTAAAGTTAATAATGGTTCGTTTACCAAAATGAATAAATCGTTCGCCTTGTTTCATCTGACTCATAACATCTTGCTCACGATCACCGACTATCCCTAATGTTGAAAAAAAAGTATCTTGTTTATCAACAGTAACGCGGATTGTTGTGCTTAAATCAAATTGGCTTAAGGATTCCAACAAGCGTTTTGCTAATGCTTCTTGTGTTAGACAATGATAGCTGTCACGGGTAAATTGCATCACTTCACCCATCTCACTTGCCTGGGTCATGGCTGTCATTGCCATACCTATGGCATCATTTGAACTTTGTTGTAATGCTTCTTTTTCTTGCTGACTCACTAATGTTATTTCTATTTTAGTGAGTAACTCCTCTTCATTAAAAGGTTTGGTTATATAATCTTCCCCACCTGCTTTATACCCAGCCATTCGTTCCTCAGGAAGACTTAATGCAGAAACAAAAATGACGGGAATCTCTTCGGTGAGTAGATTTGATTTTAGTTTTTCACAAGTTTCTATGCCGCTGATACCCGGCATCTTGACATCCAATAAAATAAGGTCAGGTTTTATTGTCTGAAGTTTTTTTAAGCATTCCTCACCCGTATCAGTAAATTCAAACTGATAATGATCCGCAAAGGTCTCTTCAAAAAACTTAAGGAAAAAAGGGTCATCATCTACAACTAAAATTATTGGGCTATCAGTCATTTACTTTAAATTAAGTTAATTCTAAAACAGTTAAGCACTGTTTTCCCCAGATTAATTTAAGTGTAGTCGAACTTTTAAACTATTTTTTTTCTTTTCTCCTCCATAAACCTTGACTAGAAAAACAAGCCCATCCCCATTTCAGCCAGTTTAATAATGAAACGGCCAACCATAATGACCACAATAACATTAATATACGATACGCCATTAAAGGCACAGAAATAATATTTGCTGTTGGTAAAGTCTTCTCCGTCCGGTCTTGATACCAATTTAAATTAAATGCAGATGAATGGTTACCTGAAATTTGCATATCAGGTGAGCCTAAAAGACCTTGCTCAACAGCAGCAAAAAGTAACCCTAATGAAAATACAGTCAATAGCCCCAACCCTATTTGCATTAGATTAAAATAACTGGAGTCAACGAACGGTTTTTTAATTCGAAAACCTAAAGCCATTAACCAAATAATAACGATCAAAGCCGATTCAATGGGGATTTGACTTAAACCAATAAACAGTAAAAACCAATGCCAATATTTTAGAGGGGTTAAGGGTACTTTTCCTAAACCAACGGATAATAAAGCCATAACAAATAAAACGCCCCAAAATAAAACAGCAGGACCAAATTTTGGGCCAGAAGTAAATAGTACCCAGCGGTCTTGACCTAATAAAATTTTTATATGACTATTAACACTGGCAATCCCTAAGTTGATAGTTTCAGTTTTTAAGCCTACTGATTGTTCCTGCATTTTTCGCCAACTAAGTGATATATCTTGTAGTCCTGGTTTTATAGGTAAAGTAACTTTCCCATTTTTTTGTCTAATAGGTTGCGCTATTTCATTTATGCTGACGGATTGCAATTCAACTTTATCTGGCAATATCAATGTATGTTGCGTTCCTTTTGAGCTTCTTAGGCTTAATTTTAATTCAGTCTCTAATGATCGCTTACCTGGTTTAATTATTTGTTCAGACCTATCAATAGTTAAAGTAGATCCTTTTACTGCTTCAGGTCTAGTGATGGTTAAACTTACTTTTTCATTTGCCCACGGCCGCCATTCTGGTAACCATTGACCTTGGTTCTGGTGGTGTACAACTGCAATGCCTGTCGCTTCCAAATGCCAAATAGGGCTGACATTAGCGCGCCAGATCTCTGTCCATTGATGAGTATCAGGGGCTATTAAGTTTATTTGAGGTGTTTTTTTCAATACTGATTCCCATTGTAAATTTCTTTGTTTAGAGGACATATTAATTAAGACTTGCTTATTCTTAACTCTAATATGTTCCGTAATGACTGATTCACCCTGTAACAGAGGTAACTTTATTGATACTGCCGTATCATTTTGGAATATACGGGTCACACGTGTTGTAATTCGCCAATCTAATCCCAGTTTCAATTCCCTCTCAATTTTAAGGAATGCAGGCAAAGCACCCTGTTCAAATTTTTGTTTATTGTTCTTTAATTTTTGTGCTGATTTAACCCGGCTAAATATTAATTGGGAATCCGTTTTATTATTTTTTCGCAGACCTTCGATCGTCCAGCCTTCCGCATCAATTTTTGTAAATTGAGGTTTTAAAGGTAAAGCTAATGAAAATTTATTGAGTACGGGTGTTATTCCATTTAATTCAACTTGATGCAGACCTTTGTCTAGGCTTAACCATAATTCACCAGCCTGTGTTCTAACCAGTGCTTGTGCAACCTTGCTATTAACAATGACTTGATTAGGAGTCCATTGTTTAAACTGAGAAGGTAATGGAATTGCAACTGCTTGTTCAGCATGGACTTGAAGCTTAATGACCATCTGTTGTGAGTTAATGGATAAATCCATACGAGAAATTTGTGCGCAATCAGGTAAGCAATCAGGCGCTTTTAATAGGCGGTTTTTTAGATCATCCAGAATTTCTTGATCCGGAAAATCAGCATAAACATCGTGTGATGGTAAACTGATTAAAGAAATCAGTAATAAATAGCTAAATAAGGATTTAGGAAATGTAAACTTTTTATTGAGCAAGTTAAACATTAATAATGATAGTAAAAGCACGAGCATGACTCTAAGAAAATTAAGCAGCATAGAGAGCGCCGGTGATAAATACCAGAATTTAATTTTCTGTTGTTGATCTACTGATCCATTCCACAATAACTGTATTTTTTTCCATTGCCATTGGGGTAAGCCAGGACCTGTTTGAATATTTGCATCAGGGTCTATCTTTTCTTGTATCTTCTGTTTATATTTTGTTTTCTCAACTTTTGAGACAACAGATCGAGAAAAATCACGCATTTTTTTCATAGGTTGCTGACTCATTTCTGCTGTTTCTTTCATTTCTGACACTTGCAAATCTGATTCAAAATCAGTTTCATTATTAAAAACTCCGATGTCATAAGACTGAGTATATTGTTTTTCTAACTGCGGATAAAGTCCTGTTCTAACTTGTGAGACCATAAACGGAATAACAATGACTAGTAAAGCTAACCAGCAAATATTTCTATACCACACAATAAGGGTTTGAAATTTTCCTATTGGTAGCACTCTAAGTAAGGCAATGGCTGCGAGTATATTTAACCAGATAAACTGGGGAGAACCTTGCTCATGCCAACAAAGCCCCAAAGTAATTAAAGCAAAAATACCCCAATAAACAGACCATAAGCGACTGATAGATAAGGCGATAATCATCACAATAAATAAGTCTAATAATGTCCATTTTGAAATCCAGCTATCCGGTACATTATCAACGCCATCAGCGGCAAGTAAATGCCAACCAGGCGGGATATTTAATTCAGCCTGTACTTGATGAAAATTTTGATCCCAGCCTACTGCGCTAATATTAGAAATTGAACTGTTAATACGGCTATCTGCCTGTAAATAAATATGACCTTTTCTAACTTCAACACCTTGTCTATCTGAATCAGTGGTAATAAGTTGACTTTGATTGTTGAGTTTAACTTGTCCAAGCTGTGTTTCTTGCAAGGTATTAAGCCTCCAGCCTTTAGTCATTTTTCCGGTAATGGTATCTGTAACCGTATAGGCCTCGCCACTAAAGTCCAGCCATAATTGACGCTTTAAGTTTAATCTATTTGGCTCTGGTTCTGGGTCACCTCGTCGTATTAATTTAAAGTCTATACGGTCATTTTTCTTAACTTGATAGACAGGTAGTTGTTTCCATTGATGAGGGATATTTGTTTGGCTAGGGTCAATGGCAGTTACACCTTTTATTTCAACAATACGCTGGGAAGGTGATGCTTGAAATGACCAAATTTCTGATTCAGGCCACGCCTTATCCTCTACATTAAAAGCTAATTCGCTAACTGGTTTTGGGTGTCGAGCATTAAGCTCTATATGCCAGCGGCCGGGGCGAACCTGAATTAATAAACTACCATTGGGATCTAATTTTGCAGGAAGTGGGCTTTTTAAGGAAATAGGAATAAAGTCGGTTAACAAAGCGTAGGGTAACGTTATCTCTCGTTGGTCTCCTGATACCTCTAACTCAAGATAACTCATCACTTGAAATGGAATATCGTCATAAATTTTTCTAAATACTTGAAGTTCCAGTTTGTTTTCTAATCTCTGCTGTTTTTTATCTCCAATATCACTGGCTTTTAACCAGACTCGTCCCCCTTTTATGCTTGGATACGGAATGTTTTTACCATTGATTTTCAAAGTAAGAAGCCCTGTCTTATTTGGGATCGCTAAATTCTCAGGGATATGATCCCAAAAAAACTTCCCCTTTAGAGAATGTTCTCCCTTGAGTAATTTAATACTGGGTTTGCCCTGTTTAGTAATGACTAAAGCAGGTTTATCATTAATGGTTACATTTTGTGGCCAATGATCTAAATTACCCGGCAAAAGCACCCAGCTTTCTTTGTAAACATACCACTGACTGGTAAATGTGGCTTGTTTTGCTTGTAAATTTAAAGTTAGTTTTCCTGGCCAGCTACACTGTTTGTTTTGAAAATCATTGAAAAAAAATGGACATTGATAGTTCTCTTCATCTTGCAATACCCAGTTAACCCAAGGTTTAAGTGGCTCAGGAACTTTCTCTTTACTTAAGGGAGAAGCTAAAGAAACAGAAAGAACTAAGTAGAAGGTAATAATTAAAAGAAAACGAAGCATAATCAATTCCTGAAACAGTAAATTAATTTCATTCTATACCGAAATTACTAAATAAACATAAACCTGCTTGACTTACTTGTTAAGACAACAAACAATATCGCCTCAATAATAATTATAATTGGTGGATTCTGGCTATAAATCAGAAAAAATCAAATACACCTTAAAAGAGGAAAAAATGTCTATACTGGACACACTAACTGGATTTTTTAACAATATATTTTCTAGCACCCCATCATCAGATAAAGAACCTCCTAGTTCTGAAAGTATTGAAGAGCCATTTGTTTCAGCTGCTGAAACAAAGCTTGAACAAGAACCCGTGATAAAAGCTAAAGTTGAAAGAAAGCCTAGTGCAACACTACCGCCAATACCTGTGAAAAAAGTATCAGAGGTTAAAATACCAGAAGATGCAACATTGAAACGTCATTATATTTCTATCTTAAAATCTGAAATTGAATCTAAATTACCTTCACGCCCTACCGATTCAACTCTAAAGCGCCACTATGATACAAGAGTACAAAGTGAACTTAATTTCTTGTTAGGTTCTTAGTCAATATCCCACGTATAACAAATAATGTAAGAGAGACTCTTTACTCAGTTACCTCCATTAACTTTGTATCTTGGCTAACGGCTTTATCGTTAACCCAACATTTTTGATATACCATTTTCTGGGTTGCCAAAGAGACGGCAGCCCAACCTACACAGTAATTTAACCCACATTCCTCAACACTGTGAAACCTCCCAAACGGGAAGTATTAGAGTGTTACATTGCTTTTCAAACTCATCATCTAGCAGCTTAGTTAAATCTTCAACATTTTGATACAGCTGTCTTATTGACCGGTCATATTCCATTTCTTTAATCATTTGTTCCTGGGCAGTTACAATTGCAGGCGTTTTAGCACGCTTACTAGTCTTTAGTTTTAAAACTTGTTTAATATAGGCAAAAGTAGGTTCAGTAAAAAAGGCGCCTGGCTGTAGTTGGCCTTGGTGATAGATTTTAATCAAACTAACTAATTCTTCAGTCTGATTTCCTTCAGAAACAAAAAGTCTTGTATCATCAATACTAAGCAAATGAGTGTTTTGAGGTTTTATTCTATTTATAATCAAATGGTGCAACCAGGCTAAGATAAAGTCTTTACCCTTTAGTTTGGCAAAACGATAGAACAAACTTCCATTTTCATATTGTTGATTTAAATTTCCAACTAAGCGATAGTCGCCTATTGCAATATCGACCGCTTGAATATTCTCCTTTTTCCCCAAACATTGTTGTTTAATTAAATCTGTAAATTTATTAATAAGCAGTTGTTGCTGGTCATATGCTAGTTGTCCATTTATCCCTGAGAGCCATTTCCCTTGTGCTTGTAATTTTTTTAAAGAGAAAGGTTGGTCGTTTAAATTATGTTCAATCCATTGCTGATTAATTGAATAAGCTTCCAAATTGTCTAAATCAAAAGGCTCTCGTTCTTCAATATCTGTTTCAATAGGAGTAAACCATATGCCTAATTTTTTTTGTAAAAAATATTGTTGTGGATGTCGGAAGAAAGAAAATAAATCATCAATTTCTATGATATTCGACGTTTTTATATCAAGCCTTCCTTGCCACCAAGGTTTTATTTCTGCTTTGTTTTCTTGTAAAGCAATCGCTGTTTCATAATCAGTTTTTGAATAACTAAACAGACTGGGTTGCTCAGTAAAATATTGTGCACTAAACGCTTGTAGAGGGTGTTTTGTAATTAACTCAGTCAGTTGATAATAATTTTCTAATACATCAAGCAATTCACTAATCACCATAGATGGGGCTATGTCATCATTATTTTGAATGGATAGCCCTTTATAGGTGATGATTAATTGTTGGCGCGCTGAGAGTAAAATTTCTAAAAATTGATAACGATCATCCGCTCTACGGGAGCGGTCACCTTGTCTAAAATTTTGTCCAACTAGATCAAAAGTAGAAGGGCGATCAATTTTTGGAAACTCGCCTTCATTGATACCCAATAATGCGATGACCTTAAAAGGAATGGAACGCATGGGTAACATAGAGCAAAAAGTCAGTTGCCCTCGTAAAAAACCATTTGAAGATTTGCTTTCAGAGACTCTGCTTTCTAACCATGCACTCATCACTTCCAGAGAAACATCTTCTGTATGGACAGTTGCTATTTTTCCACTGAGTTCTTCAAAAATTTCATTAATTTGTTGTCGTTCAAGTTGCTCGGTCTGCGTTTTGACAGATAATAACTGGTCTGCATAATAATAGAAGCGGCCAGCCCATTGGTTTAATGATGTTTCTCTTTTAAATTCATCACTAGCTTTAAATAGTAGTTGTAGAAAATCATTAAAACCACCTAATGCTTGCGCTGACGAACCTTCTATGTCCTGATAAGGTAAAATATCATCGACAAAATATTCTTCACTACCCATTGCATAGCCCATTAATAGACGATCTAAAGTTGCTTGCCAGGTATTTTGATTTAATTCTGGAAGACCTAGCTCTTTTTTATGAGCAGATGATTTACCCCATCGCACATGAGTCTCTTTAGTCCAATGTTTGATCAACTCTAAATCAGTTTCAGAGAGTGAAAAATTAGAATAGACAACAGGGTGTTCCAGTAAATCCATTACACTTTGCCAACCAAAACGACTTTGGCTAATTGTTAAAAAACGAATAAAAGCATCTAAAGCAGTATTCTCAAATTGCATACTTTTATCTGCAATTGCATGTTGAATATCATTGAAGATAGCGGATATAAAAGGTGAATAAGATTGAATATCGGGTGCCATAACAACAATATCCCTTAGTTCCAGAGTAGAGTCTTGTTCTAAAGCATGAAGCAACTGATTCTTTAATACCTCTATCTCTCGCATTCTTGAATGACAGGCATGTATAGAAATTGAATGATCTTTATCTAATACAACTTCTTGCAATTGATTATTTAAAATATCATTTTGCAGTTGTTGTAAATTATTAGTAACCGGTGTTTCTTCAAAGCTATCAGGGTTATAGCTAAAGTTAGCCTGGTCTAATAACATTTGTTGAAATTCTCGTCCCTGTTGACCTAAAGTGGATAATAATGGATGACCATCAATATCACCGCTCAACTGTTTTTTATTACCTAAATCTGCCCAATAGTCCTGGGATGGGTTGAACAGAAAAAAATGTACATCACAATGTCTTGATAATCCTTGTAAATAGTCTAAAAATAACGGTGGCATGGTGTTTAAACCAAAGATAAATATTCTTTCCGGAAGATTTTTAGAAAATTGACCTTCATCACTTTGGTTTAATTGATTTATTACGTCTTGCCATAAAGAACCTCGATGTTTATCACCAATAAATTCTGTGGTTTTTAGCCATAAAGCCCGTTGCCAAATTTCATATTCTGATTGATAAAGTAGTTGGTTTTTTTGCCAACGCTCAAGCATATCAGGACGCATCATTTGATATTGGTCAAAAACTTGTGCTAACTGTTGCGCTAATTGGAAGCGTTTTAAATTCTTGTTTTCACCATCAATATAATGTTGAAGTGGCTTAAAGCAATCATTGGTTAAATCGCGAAGTATTTTTTCAAAGCGCCATAACATAACTTCTCTATCAAAGAGGTCATCATTAATCTGCTGATCAATTTTTTTTGAAATTGAACTGAAAAATTTACCTGGAAACAGAAACTCAAAATTTCCCCATACCCCAAAGTAACAAGCTAGTTGCTGTGACAACCATCGTTCCATACCTTGACTTTGAATGAGGAAAACTTCTTTACTAAAAGGATGAGACAAAGGCATGTTTTCAATCACAGAAGTTAAATGAACAAGTAAATTTTCTGTTTTGTTTGAGCTGTGCAGGATAAACATGGAATATGTCTGCTTTAGTTTATTATTAAAGGTATACTCTTAACAACCTAAGAAAAGGAGTGAGCATTTCCTTTTTTGTGTATAGATTATTGTAGTTTTTAGGCGTAAAGTAGCAGTATTAGTAATCTATTTCAATATCTTATAACGCTTACCAACTTACGGATGTGATTAAACGTAAATATTTGTAAGTTGATACCGTCTCTATGGCAACCCAACAATCGGTATGCTAAAAATGTTAGGTTAACCTACGCGAGAATTGGTTTGCTGCTTTGCTTAAAGAAAAAAAGGGGGCTATATGAGCTGCTGTGATGACCCAACAGAACCTGTTAAGATAAATCGAAGTGATTTAGTTAGAATTCAGCAACAACATGGTAATTTATTACGTGATCTATTTACGAGTAACCCAGAAAAAGTCATATTAAAACAATTAAATGAAGTAAACACCTATTTACGAGAATTAGCTGCGCTTAATGCACATTCTGATTCTGTTAGAAAACATGCAATTGAATTACTAAAAAAAGAGAGTCTTCCTATTTTACAACGTATTATTGCTAAGAAAGAGAATAGTTCAGTAGAACATTTTGCACAATTACGGATAGAGGAATTAAAAAAAGACCCTGGTTTTTTTGAAAAAGTATTTAACCCCCATATCTAATTTACTTCTGGCCAAATAACAACAGGATCTTCATTATTTGTTTGAGTGGATGTTTCTTGTTGTTGATTAATATAGCTACCACCAACAAGAAAAGCAAACACGAGTAAATAGATAATAGAAGCTATATATTTAACTTTTTTTGCTGCTGGGTCTGGGTTATATTCATTCATATTAGCAACCTGATGCATTTGATTTAAGGATTCTACCATTGTACCAACAGTTTTTTAATTTTAGTACAGCTCCCTTTTCTATTGCTCCAGACCCTCATTTCATCTATATGAGTCGGCAGCATCAAGAGGGATTAGCCCATTTATTATACGGTATCAATCAAGGAGGGGGATTTGTTGCCTTAACAGGAGAAGTTGGCACAGGAAAAACAACGTTATGTAATTGCTTATTAGGGCGATTACCCAGTGATGTTGATATTGCTCTTATTTTAAACCCAAAACTGAGTGCCAATGAGTTATTAGCAAGCATTTGTGATGAACTAAATATTTCTTATAATAAAGATTTTTCATCGCTTAAGGAATTAATTGATGCGCTGAATGCTCATTTACTTGCAACCCATGCAAAGAATAGAAAGACCGTTGTTCTAATTGATGAGGCACAAAATTTAAGTTTAGATGTACTTGAACAAATTCGACTTTTAACTAATTTAGAAACAGTCAAAACCAAGCTGCTACAAATAATTTTAGTTGGCCAACCAGAACTTAAAAAAATTTTAGAAAACCCAGAACTAAGACAACTAAATCAACGAATTACTGCACGATACCATCTAAAGTCTTTATCTCTTGCTGAAACACATAAATATATTAAATATCGATTAAAAGTATCTGGTGGAAATACGAATATATTTAATCGCAGTGCAACAAAGAAGGTTTATAAGCTATCGAAAGGGATACCCAGGCTTATTAATGTAATATGTGATAGGTCTTTGCTTGGAGCTTATGTAGAAAATGCAAAGTTTGTAACAACAGGTATTATTGATAAGGCTGTAAAAGAAGTACTTCCTGCTCAGCAATCATTTCTAAAAGAACATGCGTTTAAAATGGTTTCCGGATTAGTTTTACTTATTAGTTATTTATTTTTTTCTTATTTCTTTATCAACTACCTGTCTGAAGATGGAGATGTACCTACTTTAGCACTAGAAGAAAAAGCTGAGGAGGAAAAGAAGGTCGCAAAAGTAAAAACTGAAGAAGTTCAGCTAGAAAACACTAAAGACGAAGAAAATAATCAGCAATTCTCTTCTTTAGATTTTGCACAAAAACCTATACAAAAAACACCAGTAAATTTACCAAATAAACCGCGTACTCCTCCAGAACCTACAGACTTTATTTCCCATATTAAACACCACAACCTATCTTTGTTCTCGGGTATATCACAACTTGCTCTTTTGTGGAAAAAATCTATTCCTAAAGATGCTCAATGCAAAGAGTTAGAAGAAGAAGGGTTAAATTGTTTATTTGGCCACTCAAGCTGGGAAAAATTAATTACCTTAAATCGCCCGGTTATCATGGAGTTTCCAGTTTCAGAGACTGAAAAAAAATATGCGTTACTTTCAAAAATAAAAAATGGTAACCCCGTTTTTCAATTTAAAGGCGACAAGGTTTTTTCTAAGGTTTTTTCTATTGATGAAGTCCTTGATTTATGGGAGGGCTATTATGTAATTTTATGGCAGCCACCGACTAAAAAAATTGAAACTGTCTACCCAGGCTGGTCTTTCTCAGGAGTAAAATGGATAAAAAAACAAATACTGAAAAACAACCCAAATGCCATGCTAACGGATGACTCTAATTATTATGATGAAACATTAAAAACCGAAGTGAAAAAATTTCAAAAACAGCATTATTTAATACCAGACGGAATAGTTGGAGCAAATACATTTATTTATTTACAAAATAATGACCCTTTGGATAATTCACCTAAATTAAGTTCAGTACGCTAATGTCCTTTATATTAAACGCACTAAGAAAATCAGAGCAGGAAAGGTTAGCTAAACAAGCTGAGTCTACTGGGCATTTACTTATTGGAAAGCAAGAACAAATTGTTAGTAAAAAACTTCCCATTTGGTTAATTACATTATTTATTGTCAATATGTGTTTGATGGCCTATTTTGTTTGGTCAGTTCTACAAAAAGATACTCAGTCTATTGAAACTGAAAAAACCATTGTTGCAGAAAAACCAAAACCTTTAACACCAGATACCGTTGTTTCTGAAAAGCCACAACCTTTAAGACAGAACAAAATTGTTTCTGAAAAACGACCTCCTTCTACACCAAAGGCTATAGATACTTTTAAAGATCCTGTTATAAATTTAACTCAACAAAAAGAACAAGCATTTATTGCTCAACAGATTAAAGAACAAAAAACTAAGAAAAGAAAAGCAAAAAAAATAGAAGAAATGACCCCGCCAGAAAATAAACAAACTATTTCTGTTAAAAAACAGGTAGAAAGTGTACCTGTAGTCGAGAGGAAAAAAATACAAGCTCCAAAACCAGTAATTTCAAACGATAAGCATAATAAAATAAAAGAAAAAGAAAAAGAAAAGGAAAATTCTCCTCCTTTTCTATCTGAGTTACCTTTTGAATTTCGACGTTCTGTACCTGCAATAGATTTTAATGTTTTTGTTTACTCAAGTATTAAAAGTGAACGATTTGTTATGATTGACATGAAAAAATCCCAAGCGGGACAAGAGATACTAGAAGGCATGATGCTTAAAGAAATCCGTAAGAATTCAATCGTTGTTGAATATAAAAATAGAGTTTTTCAAATTGATCGTTAAACCTTAATTAATCTGCTTTTTATTAATTCTAACGCCATTTTTAGTAAAGTTATTATCTATTTTTTAAAAAGTAGCTCACTAACTCTTGCGTAGGTTAGACTAACAGCTTTATCGTTAACCTAATACTTTTAGCATACCGTTGTTAGGCTGCCAAAGAGATGGCAGCCCAACCTAATTGTTATAAAGAATTCAATTCAAAAATCTGCTACTATTGCAGTAATTTTTAAATAAGAGTTCCAATTGCTTATTTTAGAGAAGCAAAATTTGAAACTAGGATACTAGAAGATGACAGACTCCACAGCAACAGAAGAAGCTAGATCTAAAGGAATACTTTGGTTTTTTGGTACATTACTTGGCATAATACTGGTTGTACTTATTATACTGGGTGCATGGTGGGGTAGTGAACCAGAAGTATTTGATGTAAACGAAGAAGCAAGGCTTTATCTCCAAAAGACTGGTTCTACTTATAAGCCCATTGGTTTCGTATACACGAATACACTTGCCCATATGGTTGAAGTGCTGATGAATAAGCCGGGGGGATATATTTCTAATGATGTCGCTCCTCCCGGGGTTTTTTTGGATAATATTCGTAGCTGGGAGTATGGTGCGTTAGTTATGTTACGCGATGGTACAACGGCGTTAAGGAATCACTTTGCCCGAGACCAGTCCCAATCAATAGAAGATAAAGATTTGGCGAAGGCCGAACCTTACTTTTATTATGAACCTAACTCATGGGCTCTGCCTTCTTCAGAATCAGAATATGATAAAGGAGTTCTTGCTTTACATAGGTACATGAAGCGCTTGTATGCTCCAAAAGGGAAGCAAAGGCGCGCTCAGTTTTATTCACGAGCAGATAATCTATGGACATATCTTGAAGTTGTAATCAAACGATTAGGTGGATTATCCACTCGACTTACCGCCAGTACAGATCGCTATGCGGGTGCAGCGGGTATTCTTTATGACCCTAGTGGGCAGACTGAACCTCAGTTTGGTGAAGAAAGAAAAAAAGGGGTGGGTAAAACGCCTTGGCTGTTAATTGATAATATTTTTTATGAAGCTCGTGGAGCAAGCTGGGCCTTATTACATATTTTACAAGCAATTAAAGTAGATTTTGGCGATATTATTTTAGATAAAAGAGCAATGAATACATTAGATAATATGATTCACGCATTAGAAAATGCTCTGACCCCAGTTTTAAGTCCAATGATCTTAAGTGGTGATGGCTTTGGTATGTTTGCAAACTACTCATTATCAATGGCCAACTATATTGCCAGAGCAAATGCAGCTGCACTTGATTTACGTGATTTAATGAATAAAGGATAAGGTCTCATTATGCAAAAAGAAATAAACGAGAACCTAAAAAAAATCAGCACCTGGAAACGTATTTTTTTTCTTTTAATTTATACGGTTATCGTTGGTATTGTTAGAATGCTACTATGGGCAATTATTCTATTACAGATTGGATCTGCTTTATTTACGGGCGAACCCAATCCAAATATTTTAAATTTTGGTAAAAAACTGTCTGCTTATCTTTACCACATTCTGTTATTTTTAACCTATAACACAGATAAATTACCTTTTCCTTTTTCTGACTGGAACGTCACTGAAGAGCTAGACTTGCCAGATATTAAAAAATAACAACATGGTAGAAGACCCACAGCTTTCTCATAAAGATTTAAATTGACATACTGTAAAATATATGTATTTTCATATTACTATGTCACTAACTGAATTATCTACCTTAACTAATCATGAGCTTGAAATTTACAGTGGAGAGACAGAACAAAAATTCATCAATGCGCTAAAGGAGTTACCCGATACACGTGACAACCGAGGTAAACGACATTCACTGGTGATGTTAATTGTTACCGTTGTTTTTGCTACATTGGTTAGCCGTTCAAAAGTGTCAAGCATACACCGTTACATGGACAATAAAATCCAGTGGTTACGTGAAATAACGGGAATTCATGATGCAAAAGTTATTTCACGAGCTCATTTTCCGAGAATGCTGGCAAAGATAGACTGGGTCGCTTTAAGTGTCGTGATTAATGATTGTTACGGTGAACAGATAAAAGCCTTGATTCTGGATGAATGGATAAGTGCAGATGGAAAAGTATTAAGAGGCACGCTGAAATCAGGTGAAAAGCAAGCTATTATCCATGCCGTATCCCATGAGAGCCGAATAGATGTAGCACAGGCTTGCCAGGCGGGCGATAAATCCAGTGAAATACCCGTGATGCGAGAATTCATGA
>JAKIVF010000108.1 GCA_021647145.1 Methylococcaceae bacterium
TCAGTGGGTAAAAGGATGTTATCTTATGTGAAAAGTACCTGGACATATTAGAAAAATAACAATCTTACCTTAACGTCCTATCCGATATAATATTGTTTAGGATTATGTAACTTCTCATTATCTATGGCCTGCTACAATACATAAAAATGCAGAGTAAAAGAATAGGAATTAAAACTATTTAATTTTTTTAATGTTAAATTTGGTTAACTTCGTAAGCGGTGTCATTCTGACCAATGGGAGGAATCTTGAGTTTAAGCACAACTTGAGCAACAAGATTTCTCGGCAATAGTTCCTGCATTGCCCGGCATTCGTGCAAGTTGTCCGGCTGGTCGAAATGACAACTCATTTAAAGTTTAACCTGTGCTTTGTTAATAGCTATCTTGCTTTAATAGGTCTCAATATTTATGTCTGTTCCGTAGTTCTTTAGTTGTCATAAGACTTTAGAGTTCGATCAGCGGAATGTAGAAAATCCGTTAAAATGGAGTGGATCCAATATTATGCTAATCAAAACGTTACAAAAAATTCAATTTGAAGGAAATGAAGAGCAATCCATTTTAGATGATGCTTTGAAAGCAGGATTTTTTTTTGAATATAGCTGTAAGAATGGACAGTGTGGCGTTTGTAAAACCAATTTATTAGAGGGTGAGGTGATTGAGTTACAGGCTCAAATTGCATTATCACATGCAGACAGGATTAATCAAAAAATATTAAGTTGTTGTTGTGCGCCGAAAACAGATATTTTAATTGATGCGGACGATTTAAAAGAATTAGAAGGTATTGAAGTTAAAACATTTCCAGCACGTATTAATAAAATAGAAAAAAAGACCGAACAAATTATTGAACTAGAATTACGTCTCCCACCTGCTACAAATTTTAATTTTTTGGAAGGCCAATTTGTTGATGTTATAGGACCCGCAGGAATCAGGCGTAGTTATTCACTTGCTAATAGTGCCAGCAACAAATCGATAAATCTATTTATTAAAAAAGTCAAAGACGGTCAGTTGAGTCAATACTGGTTTAATGAAGCAAGTAAAAATGATTTGTTACGCATAGAAGGACCCAAAGGGACGTTCTTTTTTAGAGAAAAAAAGGATCATGTTGTTTTTTTGGCAACTGGGACAGGGATTGCACCGATTAAGTCTATTTTAGATAAACTCTCCGAATTATCTTCTGAGCTTAGTTTTTCTTTATATTGGGGGAACCGTAATCCAGATGATTTTTTCTGGCAGCCAGACTATAAAAATTTAAATTTAAAATATACGCCAGTTTTATCAAGGAATCATGAAAATTGGGCGGATAAAATCGGCTATGTACAAAATGCCGTAATAGAAGATTTTGGTAATTTAGAAAGCGTTCAGGTTTATGCCTGTGGCTCACTCGAAATGATTGAATCAGCAAAAGAGCTATTTGTTAAAAAAGGTTTAGAAGAAAAATATTATCACTCAGATGCATTTGTAAGTAGTTAATTTGGAATACGCAAAATGAAAGCAGTTATCCTGGCAGGTGGCTTAGGTACTCGACTAAGCGAAGAAACAAGTACTCGTCCAAAACCCATGGTGGAAATTGGTGGAAAACCTATTCTTTGGCATATTATGAAGATGTATTCGGCCCATGGAATTAATGATTTTGTTATTTGCTGTGGATATAAAGGCTATGTAATTAAAGAATATTTTGCTAATTACTTTTTACACCAATCAGATGTGACTTTCTGTATGAGTGAAAACCGAATGGACGTGCATGAAAAACGTGCAGAGCCTTGGACAGTTACTTTGGTGGATACTGGTGATGACTCTATGACTGGTGGTCGTTTAGCAAGAGTGGCGTCTTATATTAAAGACGAAGAAGCCTTTTGTTTCACCTATGGCGATGGTGTAGGGGATATTGATATTAACGCCTGTATAGAATTTCATAAAAAACATGGAAAGCAAGCAACGCTTACGGCAACTTATCCACCCGGACGATTTGGTGCTTTAGATATAGAAAATGGGCAAATTAAAAACTTTAAAGAAAAGCCAAAAGGTGATGGCGCCATGATTAATGGTGGTTTTTTTGTTCTTTCTCCAAAAGTGCTAGGGCGTATAACAGATGATCAATGCGTCTGGGAGCAAAAACCTTTAATGGGGTTAGCAGAAGATAATCAACTAATGGCTTACGAGCATTCGGGTTTTTGGCAACCTATGGATACTTTAAGAGATAAAATACATTTAGAAGAACTATGGCAATCAGGTAAGGCGCCATGGAAATTTTGGGACTGAATAATGATTGATGAACAGTTTTGGCTTAATAAGCGTGTTTTTCTAACGGGTCATACAGGCTTTAAGGGGAGTTGGTTATCTTTATGGTTAACTGAAATGGGTGCAAAAGTACAAGGCTATGCTCTAGCGCCTGAAACCACACCTAGTTTATTTGTAGAAGCAAAGATTGCTGAAATAATTGGATCTGAAATTGGTGACATTAGAAATTTAGAACAACTTAAAGTGAGTATGAGTGGCTTTAATCCAGATATACTAATTCATATGGCTGCACAACCATTAGTGAGATTGTCTTATAAAAACCCGATTGAAACCTATGAAACTAATGTCATGGGAACAGTTAAGGTGTTGGAAGCAGCTCGTAACTGTAAAAATTTAAAATCCATTATTAGTGTCACTACCGATAAATGTTATGAAAATAAAGAGTGGGAATGGGGATATCGTGAAAATGAGGCGATGGGGGGATACGATCCTTATAGTAGTAGCAAAGGCTGCGCTGAATTAGTTACTTCTGCTTACAGGCGATCTTTCATGCAAGAGCAGGGTATAGGGTTAGCCTCCGCACGTGCAGGAAATGTTATTGGCGGAGGTGATTGGGCAGAAGATCGTTTAATTCCTGATATTTTAAAAGCCTTTGAAAACAATAAACCCGTCATCGTTCGTAATCCAAAATCAGCTCGACCTTGGCAACACGTATTAGAGCCTTTATCAGGCTACTTAGTATTGGCACAAAAACTGTATGAGTCGCCACAAAAATATGCAGAAGGTTGGAATTTTGGACCACATGATGATGACGCAAAACCCGTTGATTGGATTTTAAATAAAATGGTTTCTAAATGGCAAGACTCAAGTTGGCAATTGGATCAAAATGCACAGCCACATGAAGCAGGCTGTTTAAAATTAGATATATCCAAAGCAAAATCAAGATTGCATTGGCAGCCCACATGGTATTTAGACAACACCTTAGAAAAAATAGTCCAATGGCACCAGGCGTGGCTAAATAAACAAGATATGCAAATAGCTTGTTTAAAAGAAATTAATGATTATATGAGAGATATGAAAAATGCAAACGACTGATTCCTTGAGAAAAGAGATAGCTGAACTTGTTAAACAATATGCGACACTACAATATGCTGAAAAAACTTTTGAACCAGGAAAATCAGTTATTCCACCTTCAGGCAAAGTCATGGGAGAGACTGAACTACTCTATATGGTAGAAGCCTCATTAGATGGATGGTTAACTACAGGGCGGTTTAATGAGCAATTTGAAAAAGAACTTGCTGAATTTATTGGTGTTAAACATCTCATATCAGTCAATTCAGGATCATCGGCCAATTTAGTTGCTTTCGCCACCTTAACGTCTCCAAAATTAGGTGGGCGTGCAATTCAAAAAGGTGATGAGGTGATTGCCGTTGCTGCAGGTTTCCCAACCACTGTAAATCCGATCGTACAATTTGGTGCAGTGCCTGTTTTTGTTGATGTCGAGTTAACAACACATAATGTGAATGCTGACTTAATCGAAGCAGGAATCACACCTAAAACAAAAGCCATCATGCTGGCGCATACCTTAGGCAACCCGTTTAACCTTAAAAAAGTCAAAGAATTGTGTGAAAAATACAATTTATGGCTGATTGAAGATTGTTGTGATGCCTTAGGCGCAAAATATGAAGGGAAAATGGTGGGTACTTGGGGTGATATTGCCACCCTCAGCTTTTATCCTGCACATCATATTACTATGGGGGAAGGCGGCGCTGTCTTTACCAATAATAGCCAACTGAATACCATTGCAGAATCGTTTAGAGACTGGGGACGAGACTGTTACTGTAAACCCGGGTGTGATAATACGTGTGGTACCCGTTTTAGCGTGCAGCATGGTGGCCTGCCACAGGGATATGATCACAAATATACTTATTCTCACCTGGGATATAATTTAAAAATTTCTGATATGCAAGCTGCTTGTGGCGTTGCACAACTTAAACGTGCACCAGAATTCATTAAAAAGAGAAATGCAAATTTTGAATATTTAAAAAATAAACTATCAACTCTAAGTGCGTTTTTAGAATTTACAGAAGCGACAAAAAATTCAACGCCTTCCTGGTTTGGCTTTCCCGTGACCATTAAAGATTCTGCCGGAATATTGCGGGTAGATTTAATTAAGTTCTTAGATCAAAACAAAATTGGCACTCGTTTGGTTTTTGCAGGAAACTTAACGCGTCAACCTTATTTCAAAGACATTGAATATAGAATATCAGGTGAATTAACTAATACTGATATCAGTATGAATCAAACTTTTTGGTTAGGTATTTTTCCTGCACTAGGGACTGAGCAATTAGATTTTATTGCTGAAAAGTTAGAAGAGTTTTTTGGCCTTAATTTCTAATGACAAAGCTACAAACTATTATACTTACGGGCGCAACGGGTTTTTTAGGTAGCCATTTGTTAGAAGCCTTGTTGTTAAAAGGGTATAAGGTCATCATTCTTAAACGCTCCACATCCAATGTTTGGCGTATTACACATTTGTTAAATCGAGTCGTCAGCTATGATGTCGATGTACAATCCTTGGAACTGGCATTTGAGCAACAGCGCATTGATGTGGTTATTCACACGGCTTGCCATTATGGACGTAATAGTGATGCTATCCATCAAATTGTTGAAAGTAATTTAATGTTTGGCCTGCAAATTTTAGATGCTAGTTTAAAATTCAATACAGATATTTTTTTCAACACAGACACCTTATTGCAAAAACATTTAAATGTTTACACTTTGTCCAAAAAGCAATTTGTAGAATGGTTGCAGCAACAGTCAAATAAAATTCAAGTCATAAATTTAAAACTCGAACATATGTATGGTCCAAAAGATGATAGTACTAAGTTTGTACCATGGGTGCTTTCGCAACTAAAATCTAACGTACCTGAAATTAAACTGACCAAAGGTGAGCAGCTTAGAGATTTTATTTACATTGAGGATGTTGTGTCTGCTTATTTAACAGTATTAGAAAAAGCACATGGCCTAGAAAAATTTAACGAGTTAGATGTGGGTACAGGAAAATTAGTATCAGTTAAATCATTTCTTGAAAAATTAAAAACAATTTATGAATTTAAATATGGTACAACAGCGACAAAATTGGCTTTCGGCGCACTGCCATACAGAGAAGGTGAATTGATGACGGTTGAAGTTGATAATAGTGCATTACAAGCATTAGGCTGGTTAGCAAGCACACAATTAGAAGACGGATTAACAAGTATTATAAAGGAGTGCATATGAAGTACTTAATTACAGGCGGCTGTGGCTTTTTAGGCTCCAATATTGCTAGTGAACTTTTAAAACTGGGTCATGAACTGGTAGTGTTTGATAGCCTATATCGCTTTGGTAGTTATCAAAACCTGGAATGGTTAAAAAAGCAGGGTGAGTTTGAGTTTATTCATGGCGATATTCGAAATACAAATGATGTAGAACGTACTATTAAACTACATCAGCCTGATGTGATTTATCATTTAGCGGGGCAAGTTGCCATGACTACATCCATTTCCGACCCGCGAATGGATTTTGAAGTTAATGTTGGTGGGAGCTTTAATCTTCTCAATGCGATACGGCTTTATTCGCCAGAAAGTACAGTTATTTATTCATCAACTAATAAAGTGTATGGTGATTTAGAGCAGTTTAGCTATGAAGAAACGGAAACACGTTATCAGTGTATAGATAAACCGAATGGTTTTGATGAGGCTGTTAATTTAGATTTTCACTCACCTTACGGCACCTCAAAAGGTAGTGCAGACCAATATATGCTCGACTTTGCTCGTATTTATGGTTTAAAAACCGTAGTCTTTAGACATTCATCCATGTTTGGGGGCAGGCAGTTTGCCACAATTGATCAGGGCTGGTTAGGTTGGTTTACGCAAAAAGCAGTTGAAATTAAAAATAATACTCTGAAAGAACCCTTTACGATTTCTGGCAATGGAAAACAGGTTCGGGATTTATTATACGCCAGCGATTGTGTAGCCTTATACCTTAGAGCTGCAGAAAAAATACAAGATATTAAGGGTCAGGCTTTTAATATTGGTGGAAGTATACAAAATTCATCATCGTTACTCGAATTGTTTCAATTCCTGGAACAAGAGCTTGATATCACCATAACATACAAACAGCTTCCTCCAAGAGAAAGTGATCAAAAGGTCTTTGTATCTGATATTACCAAAGTGACAAAGATGACATGTTGGCAACCAAAAGTTGATAAGCAAGCAGGTATAAGAAAAATGATTGATTGGGTGTCTCAAGTTGAATGAAATTTCTCAAGCAAGAACAAAAAACTATTTCAAGCAAATTAAAGTTTCTGGGTTTTATAAATTAGTCACAATTCTAGCCTCCTTTATAGCTATGCCTATAATGATTAAGTATTTAGGTATGGAAATGTTTGGTATTTGGGCTACTATGCTCACTCTGATTTCTTGGGTGATGTTGTTTGATTTTGGTATAGGCAATGGCTTAAAGAACAAAGTGTCAGAAAGCTTGGCACAAGATAACCCAGAGTTAGCGGCAAGTTTTATTTCAACGGCTTATGGTATTATCGGAGTTGTTTCTCTGGTTTTTTTTTTAGTACTTTTAGTCGCAAGTTTTTGGTTACCTTGGCAAATTATTTTTAATACGCAGGCAGTTACTGAAATAGCACTAAGAGAGGCGATACTTACACTTGGCTTTTTTATATTTTTTAATTTTTGGATTAGTCTAGCCAATCAAATTTATCACGGTTTGCAGAAGACCTCGGTTGTAGTGTTAGGACAGCTTATATCAAACGTTCTTGCTCTAGTCTTTGTCTATGCACTATATTTGTTTACTGTGCGTACAATTGTTTATATTGTTTGGGCTTATGGTATATCGTTGGTAACTGCGAATTTGGCCTTAACACTGTTTCTTTTTAACCAGCATGCTCACCTAAAGCCAAAATTTACACTTTTTAGCAATCAAAAAATTAAACCACTAATGACTTTGGGGTTAAAGTTTTTTGTCATTCAATTTGCTGTGCTGATGATGTTTTTGACAGATAAAATTTTGATTATTCAGTTGCTTGGTCCCACCGAAGTTACGTCGTATGAAGTTGTATTTAAATTATTTAGTGTTTTTACAGTCTTACATAGTTTGATTGTAATGCCTTTATGGCCTGCCTATTCAGATGCATATAAAAGAAAGGATTTTAATTGGATAAGAAACCAATTAAAAAAGCAATTATTGATAGCTATATGTCTTTTTTTTGGAGCGGGTATTCTGGCAATAATTGGTCCATGGGTTGTAAAGTTTTGGATGGGTGATACCGTTAAAATAAAAGGAATACTTTATTTTTTGTTTTTTATTTTCATTATATTTTCTGTTTGGGTAAATGTATTTGCAATCTTTATAAGTGGAACTGGTTTTCTTTATTTCTCTGTGTGTGTAAATATCTTTATTGCAGTCACTAATGTTCCATTGAGTATTTTTTTAGTTAACTATGTTTTTCATGGCATTGAAGGTGTGATAATTGCAACATTGTGTTCTATGTCTTTAGGGCTGTTTTTTGCTCCATATCAAGTAAAAATGATTTTAAACAATAAGGAAGGCATATGGATGCGTTAGTTAGTGTTCTAATACCTACATTCAATCGTCCAGAGTTGATAAAGAAATCTATAAATTCTGTTCTATTGCAATCATATAAAAATATCGAAATAATTGTTACAGATAATTCCTCTGATTGTAAAACAACTGAGGTTATAAGTGGTTTTAGTACTTTAAAAATTAAATACTATAAAAATGTATGTAATATAGGCCCTATACTTAACTGGAAGTATGCTTACGATAAATCATCTGGCAAGTATTGGTTGCTTCTGCCAGATGATGATTATTTGATAAATCCATTTTACATTGAAGACGGCATTAAAATAATGGAAGCAAATAATGATGTATCTGTCATATTTACAGACTGTATCCTTTCATACCCAAACAAAAAAAAATTAGGTCTATCAAATGCATTTGGATTAGTTGAAACAGCAAAATTTAGGAATCTTTTTTGGAATAAAATTCAAATACCAACCATTGCTAATATTGTAAGAAAAAGTTGTGTGAATAATTTGGATTTTTTTACGAATAACGAAATACTATATTCCGATATAGAATTATGGTTGAAGCTTTCTCAGTCAACAAAATTGTTTTACTTTTATAATGAACCATCCGTGAACTATAGTTTTGGTGAGGATAATATAGTTCTTAACATGTCAGAAGAATTGTTAATTAAAAATTCATATTTCATTTCAAACTCAATTTATGATAGATATGATAGATTTCTATATTGCCTTCGTTATTATAATTTCATAAGCTCTATTTACCATTTTCCTGTATTCAGAGTCGCTTATGGCATTTCTATTGTCAATTCATTATTCAAAATACAAAGGTATTGCTTTTATATTGGGGTTATTTTGTTAATGACAAAGCGATTTGTAAAGAAAATGTTGCTTAATATTATTAATTTGGGTGGTATTAGGTGACGTTGGTATCAATTCTTATCCCTGTCTTTAATAGAGAAAAAATAATTTCAGAAACTTTAGATTCGGCTTTATCACAAACTTATTCCAATATTGAAGTGATTGTTGTTGATAATAATAGTATGGATAATACATGGAGAGTGATACAGCAGTATGCAAACAAGGATAAAAGAGTTAAAGCTTTTAGAAATGAAACGAATATTGGGCCTGTAAAAAACTGGAAGCGTTGTATAGATGAAGCAACAGGTGAATTTGGAAAAATTTTATGGTCAGATGATCTAATTGCTCCTGAATTTCTGGAAAAAACTTTACCTTTACTTACGGATGATGTTGGTTTTGTTTATTCCGGTGTAAAAATATTTGCAGATATTCCTGAAAATGGTATAAAGCATTATTTCATTGGAAAAAGTGGTATATATTCAACTAATAAATTTATTAATTATGCACTTTACGATAAGGGGGCACCCTTTTCACCTGGCTGTGCAGTTTTTAGGTTGGATGATTTGAAAAATAATCTTCTTGTTGATGTGCCGAATAAGATTAATAGTGATTTTTCAATGCATGCCATCGGTAATGACTTGCTGATTTTTTTATTAACGGCTTTGGGTTACAAAAAGTTTGGTTTCGTATCGGAAAGTCTCTCTTTTTTTAGAGCGCACGATGGTTCAATTAGTGAATCATCTAAAATAGGGAAGCTGTTTTTATATTACGCACTTGCAAAGGCTTATTTTGTTGATGAATATCTACCAACAGAACGTCGTAACTTTGCGAGTTACGTTCAAATGTTACTATGGCGATACAAGTATTCAAAAGAATATGGTCTAAACCAAGTAGATGATTTTTTTAAAGAGCCAGTAAAGCTAAGCCCAGGTTGGTTTATTTTATACATATCAAAAAAAATTTCCCAGTATCCAAGATTTGGTTTGAATAGAATATTTGGTAATTAGGCTGGCAAGTTACTGAAATTAAAATTCACTAGTTAGAGTGTTTTTTTGATGAAGAAGTGGTAGTAGTGTTGAATATTTTAATTTTAGCCTTTTTTTAGAAAAAAGTAATGATTAAGAGTGCGAAAGTATTAATCGGCTTAATTTATTCAGGTTGAACTACAACAGAGATTGCTAAAAAAGTGAATGACGTAAATAAGTTTGTTGTAAGCTGCTTGGATGTTGGTTATAGCACTACTAGGCTAGTAACTAAAGAACCGCCGGTAGTAAGCAAGAAGCCTGAGGATGAGTTTGAAACAGTGTTGTTAGTGCCGGAAGGCAAAGGTAGACAAGGCGAGGGTGGTTTGCGTTTGCAAGGATACTTTAAAACTAGCGAACCAGATAAACCTCTAATTACCGTGGTAACCGTAGTATTTGATGGTGAGCAGTTTCTAGAAGAAACAATTAAAAGTGTTATCAATCAAACCTATGACAATATTGAGTATATTATTATAGATGGTGGCTCTACTGATGGAACCTTAGATATCATCTGTAAGTACGAGCAAACAATTGATTATTGGGTGAGTGAGAATGATAGGGGGATTTATGATGCAATGAACAAAGGTATTGATGCTGCAACAGGCAGTTATCTGCTTTTTTTAGGTGCAGATGATGAATTGTTTGACAGTAATGTTTTTGATGAGTTGAAATTATATTTTATGGAAAAACCGGATCTGGTATATGGAGATATTAAATATAGAAACCAACAACGAATTGATTCCAGGTTTTCAATTTATACATTACTTCATAACACGATACATCATCAAGGGGCATTCTATCATTCCAGGCTATTTACATCATTTAGGTATAATACCTTTTATAGTATTGCCGCTGATTATGAATTAAACCTGAAAATCTATTTAGATAATAAATACAAAGTAATAAAATCTAAAGGAATAATTTCATTATGTAGAGATGATGGTATTAGTCACGTAGAAAGTTCAAAATCACACGCTGAAATGAATGGCGTGAGAAAAAAATACATGAGTGGCTGGCTAAATCATATATGCAAATTAATGTTAGGTCTAAAAGTATTTTTAAAAGATATTTTTAAAAGCTAAGGTATTGTCTATAGTAATGATTATGAGCTGCTTGAATTGCTCTATACGGATTAAGAATTAACAATTTATCACTTTTAAGGTTAGGATGATAATATTTGCATCCCCAAATCTATTGTGGATGAACATTCACAGCAGTTAATCCTTTAGGTCCTGACTCAATCTCAAATTCCACAGTCTGACCTGCAGTCAATTTTTTAAATCCGTCACCCATGACGACGGAATAATGTACGAAAACATCTTCGTCACCTTCTACTGGCTCAATAAAACCAAAACCTTTAGTGTTGTTAAACCATTTTACAATGCCTGTGGCCATAAGAATACTCCTAACTATGAAACTCTGGTTACCCTGATGGGTGTTTTCAAAATCTAAAACAGATGCGTTACTGGTTCTACGTCACTACAGCAACTAATTGATTGGATATTATTGTACTGCTATTTATTAAGTAATGCTATGAGCAGCTCTAGTTTTTTAGTTCAGCCTTTATC
>JAKIVF010000109.1 GCA_021647145.1 Methylococcaceae bacterium
TGATGTTTTTAACAAGGTTGATTATGCTTCAAAATTAATCACGCACCTATCAATTCCCAAACGAAACCGCTGTGCACATAAAGGGAACCATGGGCATGTGCTTTTAATTGGAGGTGAGGTTGGTTTCTCAGGCGCAATCAGGCTTGCTGCTGAAGCGGCACTCCGTATAGGCTCTGGATTAGTGAGTGTTGCGACACGATTAGCCCATTTTAATACTATTAATTTTGGTAGGCCTGAAATAATGTGTCATGGTATTGAAGAGGCAGATGATTTATTACCTTTATTAGATAAAGCTTCAGTTGTCGTCATAGGTCCTGGTCTAGGGCAATCTTTTTGGGCTAAAGATTTGTTTAAAATAGCAGTAAGTTCTGATAAGCCTCTGGTTTGTGATGCAGATGCACTTAATATTTTGGCTGAGGAAAATAATTATTATGATAGTCACTGGGTATTAACACCTCATCCAAGAGAAGCCTCACGATTATTAGGCTGTTCTACAGAGAATATTGCTAAGGATCGATTTTCTACTATTGTTCAGCTGCAAAAACAACAAGGTGGCGTTATTGTTTTAAAAGGGGCAGGATCATTGATTGCAAACGAAAATGAAATTACTGTTTCAGCAACTGGTAACCCAGGTATGGCAAGTGGCGGAATGGGGGATGTGCTCGCAGGTATGATTGGCGGGTTAATAGCACAAAAAATGAATTTATATGAGGCTTCTGTAGCGGCTGTCTATCTGCACGGAAAAGCGGCTGATTTATCAGCCCAAACAAATGGGGAAATTGGTTTGTTGGCGAGTGATTTAATGCCTTTTATTAGAAGGTTGATTAATCAGCATTAAATGAAATTAATTTTAGCAAACGAAAAGGAAACTGAATTATTAGGAGCAGAGCTTTGGCGTATTTTGCCAAAAAAATGCTTAGTTTTTTTGCATGGGGGGTTAGGTGCTGGTAAAACCACTTTAACACGAGGTGTATTAAGGGCTGCTGGACATAAATCAGCGGTAAAGAGTCCTACATATACAATTGTTGAAGAATATAAACTAGCGAATAGGTGCTTGTATCATTTTGATTTATATAGAATAAATGACCCTGAGGAGCTTGAGTGGATCGGTATTAGAGATTATTTAGAGCAACAATGTTTGAGTTTTATTGAGTGGCCAGAATTAGGTAACGGTTTTTTGCCAAAGCCTGATATAGAATTGACTTTGGTTGTTGAAGGAAAAGAAAGAATAATTGATATCCATCTTGTCTCAGAAAAACTTTCAAATAATTTGGTTCTAAACTGGAAAAACAAAAACTTAGTGCTATAATTTAATCAAGTTTATAGTTTTTTTTGGGTTGTTTTTTTATGTTTAAGTTTTGTAAATTTATAAGTGTTTGTATTTTATTGTTACTTTCAGTAACAAGCTATGCAAAACAAGTGAGTATCAAATCTTTGCGATATTGGACAGCACCTGATCATACTCGTGTTGTTTTCGATCTTTCCTCGGCTGTATCACATAAAATTTTATTATTACAAAACCCAGCTCGAGTTGTTATAGACCTTGAAGATACTCGGCTAACAAAATCTTTAGCCCAACCACCTAAAAAACATCCTTTATTTAACGGGCTGCGTAGTGCCTCGCGTAACAAAAAAAACCTAAGAGTTGTTATAGATTTAAAAGAAGGTGTATTACCTAAAAGTTTTACCCTAAAACCAACTAAAAAAAATGGGCATCGTTTGGTTGTTGATTTGTTTATTAATAACAATAAAAAAGTAAGATATGCTCAAGTTTCAAGAAAGAATGTACCAAAAATTACAAAAAACACAAGAACAAAGGCTAGGGCTGCTACCAAAACGCTAAATAATAAAGTTAGAGATATTGTTATAGCAATAGATGCCGGTCATGGTGGTGAAGATTCTGGAGCTTTGGGGAAGCATGGTACCCAGGAGAAAAAAGTAGTTCTCCAAATAGCCAAAAAACTTGCAATTTTAGTTAATAAAGAGCCTGGAATGAAAGCTGTGATGGTTAGGGAAGGGGATTACTATATTGGCTTAAGAAAGAGGATGGAGATAGCTCGCTCCAAAAATGCAGACCTTTTTGTTTCCATCCATGCGGATGCATTTAAAAATTCAAAAGTAAAAGGTGCCTCTGTTTTTACTTTATCAAATCATGGTGCGTCAAGTGAAGCAGCTAGATGGTTGGCTAAACATGAAAATTCAGCTGATTTGGTGGGGGGTGTGAAATTGGCTGATAAAGAAGATGTGGTGGCTAATGTGTTGATGGATTTATCACAAAAAGCGACAAAAGATGCTAGTCGTAATGTTGCAAGTAAAGTTTTAAAACAGTTTAAAAATATAGGTCATTTACATAGCCGTAAAGTTCAAAAAGCTGGTTTTATGGTGCTTAAATCACCTGATATTCCTTCTATTTTGATTGAAACAGCATTTATTTCTAATCCTAAAGAAGAGCGGAAGTTAAAAAGTCGTGCTCATCAGTCAAGAATGGCTCAAGCAATTTTTCAAGGTGTTGTGGGATATTTTAGTCAGTATGCACCACCAGATACATACTTTGCATTGAATTCTAATGCAAAATATATTGCTGATATTTCAAAAAAATCAGTTTCTATAAAGAGTAATAAAAGACATGTTATTTCTCGAGGAGATACTTTGTCAGAAATCGCAGACCAGTATGGTGTGAGTTTAAGGTTAATAAAGTCTTATAATTCATTAAATAATTCTCGTATACGAATAGGACAAGTTTTAGAAATACCAATGGGATAGTTAGTGGCTTTTAAAAGTAAGTCTATTTTAGATTAATCAAGCCACTCAATGATATGCTCTTCCAGGTCATTAACTTCAGATTCTTTCATTGCATAGCTACAAATTGAAACACCAACTTCTTTAACGCTTTCTTTAGTTCCTGATATTAATGGATGCCATGAAGGAAGTTGTTTGCCATCACTTAATAGTCGATAAGCGCAAGTTGCTGGTAGCCAATTATATTCAGAAAAATTATGTTGTTTTAAATCTAGACACTCAGGAACAAGTATAGTCCGCTCAGAATAGCGAGTACAGCGACAGCTATCTAAATCAATTAGATTACAAGCCACACTAGTAAAAAATATTTTTCCACTATCTTCATCTTCTAATTTATTTAAGCAGCATTTTCCACATCCATCACAAATAGATTCCCATTCTTCCGTGGTCATTTCTGATAGTTTTTTTGTTTCCCAAAAACTCATAGAGATACCCTAAATTTAAGTTTTCTGCATTTGAGCTTTAGATGAATAAACTAAACAGATATAAATAAAAAACTGCATGCCAAAAATCAGATTTGCTATCAGTAAATGTATAGGCTGGGCAACTGGAGGGATGCCGAGCCGATCAAGTGTTATGCCTGCTAAGATTGCCAAACTGATTAGAGCAATCAATTGATATGAGCAGCGTAACAATAGATTGTTTTTTTCTACCGAACCGTAGATTTTCCAAACAATCCACAAGTTAGTCAATAAAATAAGAGCTGAAAATGAGCGATGGATATAAAAAATAGTAGGAAAACTATCTCTCCAGTATTCTCTATCAATATATTTATGTTCATGGGCAATAAAATCTACAGCCTCTCTAACTTGAGTACCCATCGCAACCTGAATAAGTGTAAATACCATAGCTATGATAATTACCGTTTTGATTTTATCAGGGATTTGGCTACTATCAATTTGACTTAAATAATGTTTTTGAGATTTTGCAATGGCATAAATTAATAAAGCAACAATAAAAAGTGCTAACAGCATGTGCAATGTAATCATAAACGGCTTTAAATTACTTGCAACAACAGCAGAGCCTAGCCAGCCTTGGAAACCAACGAGAAAAAAAATACTTAAGCAAAGATAAAATATGCTTTTATCTCCTTTTAAAAAAATTCTTGAAGACCAGGCGGTTAAAAGAATTAAAAAGCCAATGCTGACACCAACTAGTCGATTTGTATACTCAGTCCATGTTTTTATAGGGTTGAATTGGGTATTTTTATAGCCACGATTTGCGTAGATTTCTTGGTAATTCGCTGGTAATTGTGATTCTGCTGTGGGAGGAATCCATTGCCCAAAGCAGGTAGGCCAGTCAGGACAGCCCATGCCAGCACCTGAAGCTCTAACAATACCACCGACAAGAATAACTAAATATACAGCACAAATTGTCAGCATCCCAAGACGTCTAAAACGGAGTGTTGATTGATGATCAAGCATTACTAGTCAGTATTAATCGTTTATAAGCAGTAGATTATATTCCTTTTTTAACTGTTATGGACAAATAAAATACTTTTACTTTGAGCGTAATGAATGTGTTTTTTTGAAAATATTAAGAGCATCTCTATTTAATTGATGGATTAGAAAAAAATAGAGGTGTTCAAAAGACTTAACTCAGCATAGCCTGGGTAAGTTCTATTTCTTCTGATACACCATCAATTTCCAGAATTTCAGCATCAGATTCTAAACCAAGTTTTGAAAATGATGGAACTAAGTTCCAATCAACTCTGCAAGCAGGATGGTCAGTTCCAGCAATGCTTTGTAAAAATGCAACCTGAACTAAATCAACATAATCTGCTTTTTTACTATTATTTCTTTGGAAGTTTACATATTGAGAAGCTACCGATTTTAAATCATACGGGAAATCCCAAGTATCCATAATAATCTTACCAATTGGAGGATGCGCTTTTTCCATCAGTTTATTGAGTCGTGAGGGGCTGTCTCTAAACTCTGGAATATTCTCAACCAGCATTAAGATTGGAAGTTTTCCAATTTGATGAATCAAACCAGCCAACATAGCTTCGTCAGGGTTTAAATGAGGAACAAAAGAAGCTAAAGCACGACTAATTGAAGATACATTGATACCTTGCTCCCAAGTGTCACGGAAATATTCTTCTAGAAGAGGCGAACTTGGAGAGAACATTTGCTGCATCACCATGCTAGTGATTAATGTCTTGATAGTTGAACTTCCAAGACGAGTGACTGCCATTTGAATGCTATTAACCTCAACTGATCCTTTATATAAAGGACTATTCGCAACTTGTATCAATCGAGTAGATAATGCTGCATCTGTGACAATCATATCCGCAAGTTCCTGTGATGTTGCTTCGCCTTTAGAAACAGCATCTCTTACCTTTAATGCAATATCTGGTAATGTAGGTAAAACTAAGCGGTTTGCATCGAGTTCTTCTTGAACGTGAACAAGAAAATCCTGGACTGATTTGAATTGCATTGTTAATAAACCTTTAGTAAAAATCTATAAGATTAATCTTATCCATATTTGGGGTATCAAGGGTAAGATTTTGTAATTCAGTGTCAGAGTTTTGCATGACAGTTAGCATTCTGGTTACCTTGTCATTAGACTGTATTGATAAAACTTTACCAGTGACTTGTTTACTATTATTCATAACTATCTGATTACTACCTTCAAGCATAGCAGTAGAATGACATTCTGCAAGGCATAATTCGCGTTTTGTTTTACCTAGATAATGGGTTCTAGCAACGATCTCTTGCCCCGTATAACAGCCTTTGTCAAAGCTTATTCCTCCTAACTTATCAATATTTAACATTTGTGGGATATATTCTTCAGATGTTGCTAAATTAAGCCAAGGGATGCCTTCTGAAATATCTTGAAATTTCCAGGAAGATGAATTGACAACTACTACATTTTTTTTATGTATTAACTGAGTCCAGAGAGCAGATGTTTCTTTTTCAGGGTTGATTATCAAATATCGATCATTCCGTGATGAAAATTGTATAGTTGATTGACTAATCTCAAACTGGTTTTTTGGAAGTGATGGTAGGATAGTCCTGTTGGAAGAAGTTAAGCCTATTAAACAAAGATTATCTGTTACATTTTGTATTTTTACCGCAGAACGTAAAATATACATATGCAACTTGGTAATGACTTTGTCCGTTAGTTCTGTGGGTAAGACTATAAAATACTCATTATTTTTTTTATAAATGAGCAGGGTGGTAATGGTTTGACCTTTAGCATTGCAAAATGCAGAATAAAAACTAGTAGAGTCAGAGAGGTTATTAATATTACAGGTGAGTTGGCCTTGTAAAAATTGTGCTGCATCTGTTCCTGTAATTTTTAAAACGGACAGGTGAGTAACTGGTGTGACTGTATGTTCGCTTGATTGTTGGTTTTTAGGAAAAGAGATTTCTAACTCAGGGTTAATAGTGGCATTATTTGATTTTAAAAAATCAATCCAATTTTTATTCATAAGGGTCAGTGAAGTTTAATGATAACAACAAAAATAAGTGTTTAAGTGATATATTTGATGATGTATTATAAAGCAACTCAAAAGAAGAAAATGCTATGAGACAAACAAACCGACCCCTTTCTCCTCATTTACAAGTTTATAAATTGCCTTTAACCGGTATCATATCAATTACGCATCGTATGACAGGCGTCATTTTAGCCCTTGGGCTGATTTTATATGTTGTTAGTTTTTTTTATATATTACAAGGTAATGAAACTTATTTAGAATTACAGTCGTTTTTGGATTACACGATAATACGTATTGCACTCTGGTTTTTTATTTATGCGTTATTTTTTCATCTTTGTCATGGAATCAGGCATTTAATCTGGGATGTCGGTGAAAGTTTTGACAGAGATGATATGAATAGAAATGCCATCATTGAATTGGCTTTGTCTTTAGTTTTAACCCTTATTTTTTATTAAGCTTATGGATTTTCAAACACCTTTAGCAAAAGTGAGAGGGCTGGGTTCTGCAAAAGCAGGAACAGGTCATTTTTGGATGCAAAGAATTACGGCTATTACTTTGATTCCGTTATCATTGTGGATGGTTGCGTTTACTCAGAACTTACTAAATGCCTCACATGAGGAAATAGTGACTTGGTTAGCAGGCCCTTTGGATACAGTATTAGCAATTACCTGGGTAGTCGCTGCTTTTTATCATGCAGCATTGGGCTTACAAGTTGTTATTGAAGATTATGTACATACTGAATGGATAAAAATATCGTCAATTTGGGTGATGAAATTAAGTTTTTTATTTTTTGTTATAGCGGCAATCGTAGCGCTATTTAAAATATCAATGATGGGATAAGTAATGGCTAAGGACTATAAAATCATAGAACATTTCTACGATACGATTGTTGTCGGAGCAGGGGGCGCAGGTTTACGTGCAACGTTTGGCATGGCTGAAAAAGGTTTAAAAACAGCCTGTATTACAAAAGTTTTTCCTACTCGAAGTCATACAGTCGCAGCACAAGGCGGCATTAGTGCTGCTTTAGGAAATATGGGTGAGGATGACTGGCGTTGGCATATGTACGATACGGTTAAAGGTTCTGATTGGCTGGGCGATCAGGATGCCATTGAATATATGTGTCGAGAAGCAATTCCTGCAATTATTGAATTAGAACATTACGGTGTGCCATTTTCTAGAACGGAAGACGGTAAAATTTACCAACGAGCCTTTGGTGGAATGACCACAGACTTTGGTAAAGGAACTGCCCAAAGAACTTGCGCTGCTGCAGATGTAACGGGACATGCCATATTACATACGCTCTATCAACAAGCCTTAAAACATGATGCGGAATTCTTTGTAGAATATATTGCGCTGGATCTAATTATGGAAAATGGGGAGTGTAAAGGTATTTTAGCATGGTGTTTAGATGATGGTTCGTTACATCTATTTCGTTCTCATATGTCTGTACTAGCAACAGGTGGTTATGGACGAACTTTCTTTTCTTGTACCTCTGCTCATACAGTAACAGGTGATGGAAATGCTATGGTGTTGCGTGCAGGCTTACCTCTGCAAGATATGGAGTTTATCCAATTTCATCCAACAGGTATTTATGGTGCAGGTTGTTTAATTACAGAAGGTGTTAGAGGCGAAGGGGGATATTTAACAAACTCCGAAGGTGAACGGTTTATGGAACGTTATGCCCCTAATGCTAAAGATTTGGCTTCTCGTGATGTTGTCAGTCGAGCAATTACTATGGAAATTAGGGAAGGGCGTGGTGTTGGCCCAGAAAAAGATCATATCCATTTGCACATCGAACATTTGGATCCAGAGATAACTAAAGAGAGGCTACCAGGTATTTCCGAAACGGCCAAAATTTTTGCTGATATAGATGTTACACGTCAACCAATCCCCGTTTTGCCGACAGTACATTACAATATGGGCGGTATTCCAACTAACTATAAAGCAGAAGTTGTGACCTTGAAAAGTGGCAACCCGGATGCAGTTGTGCCAGGTTTAATGGCAATAGGTGAAGCTGCCTGTGTATCTGTCCATGGTGCAAACCGGTTAGGGTCTAATTCTTTATTGGATTTAGTGGTTTTTGGTCGATCAGCTGCTCAAAGATGTTCAGAGCTGATTAAGCCAGATACCAAGCATACCCCGCTCAAAAAAGGTGCATGTGACAAGGCCTTAGCTAGGTTTGATCGTATTCGATATGCAAAAGGCTCAGAGAAACCAGCTGAAATTCGGCTAAAAATGCAAAAAACTATGCAAAGTGATGCTTCTGTTTATAGAACAGGAGAAGTTTTAGCAGAGGGTGTTGAGGCGTTAAAAAAAATAAGATCCTCATTTGCCAATGTTAGTGTGACAGATTCATCACTAATCTGGAATACAGATTTAGTTGAAACTTTAGAATTAGATAACTTACTTGATCAAGCTTATGTCACTATTGCTGCTGCTGCCAATAGAAAGGAAAGTCGAGGTGGACATGCAAGAGAAGATTATCCAGAGCGGGATGATAAAGATTGGTTAAAACATTCGTTACTTTGGTTAACAGATGATAAAGTGAAAATAGGCTACAGACCTGTTCATATGTACACGTTAACTGATGAAGTTAAAGTTATACCACCCAAAAAGAGGGTTTACTAATGGTTGAATTTCTACTCCCTAAAAACTCAGTTTTAAAAAAAGGTAAAGAGTTTCCTGCACCAAAAAATGCAATGAGAACAAAACGGTTTGAAATTTATCGTTGGAATCCAGATTCAGGAGAAAACCCAAGGATTGATACTTTTCATATTGATTTAGATAGCTGTGGTCCCATGGTGTTAGATGCGGTGTTAAAAATCAAAAATGACATTGATACGACATTAGCTTTTAGACGGTCTTGCAGAGAAGGTGTCTGTGGCTCATGTGCCATGAATGTAAATGGGAAAAACTCACTGGTTTGTATTAAAGCAATAGAAGACTACGAAGGAACAATTAAAATATTTCCTCTACCTCATATGGATGTGATTAAAGATTTGGTGGCAGATATGACAAATTTCTTTGCCCAATATTCATCAATTAAACCATGGATTGAAACTCAAACCCCAGCACCAGCAGATAGGGAAAGGTTGCAAAGCAAGGAGGAGAGAAAAAAACTGGATGGTTTATATGAGTGTGTACTTTGTGCCTGTTGCTCTACCAGTTGTCCTAGTTACTGGTGGAATAGTGACAAGTATTTAGGTCCCGCTGTTTTATTGCAAGCCTCTCGCTGGTTAGAAGATAGCCGAGATGAAAATGTGGGGGAGCGACTGGATGAACTTGAAGATCCTTATAAACTCTATCGTTGTCATACCATTATGAGTTGCACAGATACTTGCCCAAAAGGACTAAATCCAGCAAAAGCAATAGCTGATATTAAAAAAATGATGGTTCTTCGCCAGCAGGGTTAGAGATATACCGGTATTAAGTTAAGGATTTATAATTTAAAATCAATGTATTATCAAGTAGTCTGGATGAGGTTTTTGAGTACATCGAAAAAAGGTAATCCGACAATGCTGATAAATGTGGGATTACGTTATCGCACATCGCTTGGTAAGCTCATCCAACCTACACTCTGCCTCTTGTTTTTGTAGCAATGAAATCTCTAGCAAAATTAAAATGGCACTGCCGAAGGGGTACTAAAGAGCTAGACTATTTGTTAGAAGCCTATTTAGAACAGCATTATCGCGATGTAGACAAAAAGGAACAGAATCTATTTATAGAACTTCTGAGTTTGCCCGATACACAATTGATTTTTTTCTTATTAGGGGATCAATTGCCCAAATCAGAAGGGCTTTCAAGTCTTGTCAAAAAAATACGCAACACAACAATTTATAATTAATCAATCGCCACTTTTAATTAAAGGGTTAACCATCATGCATGGTTTAGCCATTTTTATTGTGGCCATCACCGTAATACCGTTTATTTCTCAAGTTATTCTAATCATACTAATTTTGTTTAGTTTGATCTTTTATTTAAAGCGAGAAAAAGGGGTTAAAGTATTTACACTCCGTTACTCTACAGCATTTGGCTGGGAGATTACTAATTCAGAAAATCAATTTCAACTCATTGAGATTTTACCAACAACAGTGCTTTCTCCTTATCTGGTGTTTTTGCATTACAAAATAAATAACAATAATAAAAAGAAAAAATTCCATGTTTTAATTACTAAAGATAGATTGAGTAATGATGATTTTAGAAAGCTGAGAGTAGAACTAAGAATTTCTGGTTTGGTAGAAAATCATTCATAATCCTGATTAGCCATGAGTCTCAGCCACTTTAAAAGCACTCTGCTAAACACCCCGTCATTCCTGCATTCTCTTAGCAGGAATCTAACAAACAATAATAGATTCTCGAAAAAAGACTTCTGGAATGGCGAGGTCTTATAGAGAGCTGCAAAGACTCTATTCTCATTTGGCTGATGCTCATGGGTAATCAGGTTCATAATAATAAAATGTAAAGTACACCACTATTAATGGGTGAATGAAAAAATTGAGTCCAAAACATCCAGTCTCTGCGTTGAAATCTTTTGCAATAGCCCTGCTATTACGTACAGATTTCGCCTTGATCTTGAATGTTTTGGCTCTCAATTTTCTTATCCACAATTATTAGAGACCCTAAAGTGAAGAAGAAAGAGTAGGAGTAAGAAAATGATTCAATCGAACCTAAAAACTATTAATCAAAAAATATTGCAATGGTTTTTAGCAATATTATGTTTTTTTCAATAAATGCTTTTGCTATTGATGAGGCAAGAATACGGAAAACATTGGACCTGATGGGGGGAATATCCAAACTTTGGCAATCAGTAAAAGCGAGCCAAATTTAGCACCCCAAATAGTCAAGACAATTATTTCAAATTTCTTATTCCTAAGTTTTAAGCCGCCTCATCTAGCCAGTTATTGAGTAAAATATCTTCTTTATAGACGTTCATTGGTTTTTTATAAT
>JAKIVF010000110.1 GCA_021647145.1 Methylococcaceae bacterium
CATAACCAACATTATTATCATTGCCATAATTATTATAACCAGCCATATATAAAAATATTTTTATTATATATAAATATTATATAAACAAAAATTAAATATCTAAAAATAATATATTAAAAAAAATATATTTTTTTTTATATAAGTATATAAAGTTAATTTAAATATAATAAAATGAGAGTTATATCTTTTAGCAATCATAAAGGCGGTGTTGGTAAAACAACAAGTGTTGCAAATATTGGAAGCGGTCTTTCAATTAATAGAAAAGTATTATTAATTGATTTAGACCCGCAAGCTAATTTAACTATAAGTTTTGGATTAAGTGAATCTGAAAAAAATATCTATTCATATATATCAAATGGTGATTATGAAATTATTAATATTAAAAATAATCAGATTAAGTACCCGAATAATGGGTGGAATATTTATTTTAAGCTGCCTTAACGCCCTTCATAATCGCTTTCCATCACCGTTAATGTCGGTTTATAAATGTCTTTTTTTGCCATTCTTAATTGGTATATTTCGTTCATTTGCTTCATTTCACTAAAACGTACATTTAAATCTTTAAGAATACCCGTCTCCAAGGTATAAATACATCCATGAACAGTGACCGGACTCTTATTACGCCATGCTCTTTGAACAACGGTTGTGTGGCAAATATTTTTCACCTGTTCAATAACATTAAGTTCACATAATCTATTAAGTCGATCAGTTGAATCGCTAATCGCTAACAACTCTTCTTCATTATTTTGATGCACACGCTTAATATGACATAACCAATTGTCAATAAGTCCATGTTCTGTTGATTGCATAGAAGCTTGAACCCCTCCACATCCATAATGTCCACAAACAATAATATGCTTAACTTTTAAAACTTCTACCGCATACTGAATAACAGACAAACAATTTAAATCTGTCGGTACCACAACATTAGCGATATTCCTATGAACAAACAACTCTCCTGGTTGCAAGCCAACTAATTGTTCAGCAACAACACGACTATCTGAACAACCTATCCATAAATATTCAGGTGTTTGTTGTTTTGATAAATCTGAAAAAAAAGTAGGTCTATGCTTTTTTATTCGTTTAGCCCAAGCAATATTATTATCATATATTTTTTTTAACTGGCTCATTACCAACTCTTTTTATTATAATTCAGGTTTTAGGAGTATTTAACAATACTAAATACAGTCTATTAATTCTAGTAGATTTATTTAATATGATTGGGATTATCTGATGCTGATGCAAATTCATTATTTAACTTTTTTTGTAAAAGAATTCATGATAATTATAGTTTAGTAGCAAGTGTCAAAATAAAATCAGTTTCAATAACAAGTCTATTAATCCGCCTGATACTATTAGCAGTTTCTCCTTTAACGCGCCAAGCAAAGGGCGTCATTTGTAGTAAAGCCATACGTTGCTCTTGATTTGGCTGTATTTTATAGCTAACTTGTTGGCTTTCAACCAACTTAAATCCTTTTGGTAAATCAACCTGAATATTATGCTCATTTACTTTTTTATAAATAAACTCTTTTAATTGCCATAAATGTCGTGGTCCGGGTGTTACTATTAGCAAGTGTCCATTTTGTTTTAATATACGTTCAATTTCAGCATCATTTGAGGGCGCATAAATCCTCATCACCCAGTCAAAATAATTATTAGCATAGGGCAGACGCTTATTACTGGCTACAATAAAATGAGCATTACCCTGTTTTTTTGCTGCAGCTAAAATAGCATTTTTTGCAATATCTATACCATGTAACTCAATAAGGCTCATTCCTTCTTCACTTAAAGCCTCAATTTGACGGCAATAATACCCTTCCCCACACCCCACATCTAAGATTCGTTGAGTAGAGTCCTTGGTTTTATAATTTTCAATCATTGCTACGACAGCTTTTGCCATCGGCTGATAAAACCCATCTTCCAAAAAATGTCTTCTAGCCCTCATCATGACTCGGCTATCTCCTGGCTCTTTAGATTTTTTATGTTGAGAGGGCAATAGATTTAAATAACCTTCTTTTGCTAAATCAAAATGATGTTTGTTTTTACAAAAATATCCTTGAGAAGGGATGTGCTTTATAAGAGAAGTTTGACAAACGGGACAAATATAAGGCATCGAATAATAAGATTTTAAGTTTTACACCACAACTAACAGCTCTTGAGGAAAGAAAAATAAAGAATACCATTAAAAGCCTATAGTATCACCTTACTTTACTTTACTTTATTTCACCCAACTCTTTTAATAGTTTTGGTGCGAAACCATGCCTCAGGCACCAGACAAGTGCGATGCATAAGTAAAATAAAAAGTGAGTGGGTTGGGCTAACAGTTTTATCGTTAACCCAACATCTTTAGCAAAAGCAGTATTAAGTTGTCAACAAGACGGAGGCCTACAATATTTTTATTTAGTCGCACCCATTACAACAGAATTGGCACAGCTCATGCTAAGGCAATGTATAATCTAAATAATATCTACAGTCACGCAGGATAGGAATGAGTACAAAACAAAAACTAGTTGTTATCGGAAATGGAATGGTTGGACATAATTTTCTGGTCAACTTAATGGCAAGTGAAAATAAAGGCCTCTATGAAGTGATCACCTTTTGTGAAGAACCTAGAGCTGCATATGACAGATTACATTTAACTGATTTTTTTGCAGGTAAATCAGCAGCTGACTTAACCATGGTTGAGGATGGTTTTTTTGAGAATAACGGAATTACCATTCATATTGGAGATAAAGCTACCGCTGTCAATCTACAACAAAAAACGGTAACTTCAAAAAAAGGCTTAACAATTAGCTATGATAAATTAGTGATGGCAACGGGTTCTTATGCTTTTGTTCCACCCATTCCTGGGCATGATAGAGAGCAATGTCTGGTTTATCGTACTATTGAAGATTTAGAAGAAATTACAGCTGCTGCAAAAAATGCAAAAGTTGGCGCAGTAATTGGTGGTGGGCTATTAGGGCTTGAAGCGGCAAAAGTCCTAAATGACTTAAAAATTGACACCAACGTTATTCAATTTTCTTCAAGATTAATGTCTGCTCAGTTAGATGATGGCGGCGGCAAACTCTTAGCTGACAAAATAGAAGCACTTGGTATGTCCGTCCTAACAAATAAAAACACCATAGAAATCGTTGAAGGCGAGCAATGTAAAAATAAAATGATTTTTGCTGATGGTGAAACACTGGAAACGGATATTGTTATTTTTTCTACAGGCATTCGACCGCGTGATGAAATCGCACGAGCTTGTGGACTTAAAATTGGGGCTCGTGGCGGAATTGTTATCAATAACCAATGTAAAACATCAGACCCTGATGTGTATGCTATTGGCGAATGTGCCGTTTGGGAAGAACAAATATTTGGTCTTGTAGCTCCAGGTTATGCAATGGCTAGAACAGTTGTTGCTGATTTAGCAGGTAAAGAAGATAATTTTTCCGGTGCTGATATGAGCACAAAATTAAAATTAAATGGTGTCGATGTCGCTAGTATTGGAGATGCCCATGCCAATACGCCAGGTGCCATGGTTTACACCTACCAAAATGGTAAAGAAGGCATTTACAAACGTATTGTGGTTAGCGAAGATGGAAAATACCTATTAGGCTCTGTCTTAGTAGGTGATGCATCTGGCTACGGCACACTCTTACAATATTGTTTAAACAATATTGAATTACCTGAACATCCTGATGCCTTAATTTTACCGCACCGCTCTGATGAATCAGTAGGGTTAGGCCCTGATGCTCTACCTGATTCGGCTCAAATATGCTCATGCTACGATGTCAGCAAAGGCCAGATATGCACAGCAATTGAAAATGGTTGCACCGATTTAGCCGCATTAAAAAGTTCCACTCAGGCCGCAACAGGTTGTGGTGGTTGTACTGCTTTATTAAAATCAGTCTTGGATAGTGAATTAGAAAAATCAGGTATTGAAGTCAACACCGATATTTGTGAACATTTCCCTCACACTCGCCGAGACTTATATAACATCATTATGGTTGAAGAAATAAAAACCTTCGATCAGTTAATTGAAAACCATGGTACCGGTCTCGGTTGTGAAATATGTAAACAAGCGGTAGGGTCTATCTTGGCTTCTTATTGGAATGATTATATTTTAGAGAAAAAGTATCTCAGCCTTCAAGATACTAACGATACTTTTTTAGCTAATATGCAAAAAGATGGAACTTATTCAGTTGTTCCAAGAATGACAGGCGGTGAAGTTTCACCCGATATGCTAATAGCATTAGGACAGGTTGCTAAAAAATATGGTTTATATACAAAAGTAACAGGTGGACAACGAGTTGACTTATTCGGCGCCAGGGTTGACCAACTACCTTTAATTTGGAAAGAGTTAATAGATGCAGGGTTTGAATCAGGTCACGCCTACGGAAAATCATTACGAACAGTTAAATCTTGTGTTGGAAGCACTTGGTGCCGTTATGGTGTTGATGACAGTGTTGGGTTAGCGGTTGAATTGGAAAATCGCTACAAGGGCTTAAGAGCACCGCATAAAATTAAATTTGCCGTCTCAGGGTGTACTAGAGAATGTGCGGAAGCTCAAGGTAAAGATATAGGTATTATTGCTACAGAAGGTGGCTGGAATTTATATGTTTGTGGCAATGGAGGGATGAAACCCCGTCATGCTGATTTATTTGCAACAAATTTAGATAAAGAAACCTTAATTAAATACATAGATAGAGTACTTATCTTTTATGTACGTTCAGCTGACCGGATGCAAAGAACCTCAGTCTGGATGGAAAATATGGAAGGTGGTCTGGATTATCTAAAATCTGTAGTTATAGACAACAAACTAGGTATCTGCGATAAATTAGAAGAACAAATGCAGCATATAATTGATACCTATCAATGTGAATGGAAAACAACTATAGATGACGAATCAAAACTAAAGCGCTTCCGCCATTTTGTTAATAGTGATAAAACGGATGATAATATTCTTTTTGTGGAAGAAAGAGGACAAATTCGACCAGCTAACGAAGAAGAGCATAAGCATATCAAGATAGTAGAAGAAATTTAGTATTATAATTATAGAAAAAAATACTACTTTATTATATTGGGTTGCCAAGAATTCCATCCTTGGCAACCAACTTTTAGTTTATTGGGGGTGAGGATTTAATAATTTTCCAAAGTTCAAGGTGTAGTTTAAACATGAATTAAGTAATAATTATATTACTGAAATCTCTATAAATCTGGTACATTCATTAATAGAAAAGAAACTTCAGGGGAAATTAATGCAGAATTTTATAGAAACATTAGCTTATTATTGGGTAGATTGGCAGCAAGCTGCCATTTCTAATACTTCCTATAGCATTGTATTATCAATACTTTCTATGTTTATTGGTGGCTACATTATTACCGCATTGAAAAGAAAAAGAATCATTGGCCTGAAAAACAAAATTAAACAACATAAACTCCAAGTAAACAAAGCTGAAAAAAAATATAAAAATTTGTTACAAGGCCAAATTAATGATGCCGAGCGAGTCGCTTCACTGCAACTGCGTATAGACATGGCCTCTTCAAATTTATTAGAAGAAAAAGTTAAACTTGAATCAATTGTTTTTGAAAATGAGGAATTATTTTTAAAGGAAACAAACAAAAAACAATTAGAAATTGATGCATTAAATGCTACGATTCTTGAAAAAAACCAGCTTATTGAGCAATTAAAAGATGATCTGCATGAGAAAAGCAATAAAACTTCCCTTAATTCAAATGCTGAAGAAAAGTTTTTTGTATTAGAAAAAAAAGACTCTCAATCCACTGCTGAATTAAATGACCTTAAACTGCAACTAGAAAAAATGAGGGAAATTGAAGAAACAAAACCCGTCGAAAATCTAGAAAATGAGAGTGAAACAAAATTAGAATTAGATAAAACAATTCTACAACAAAACCTACAGTTAGAAATTTTTAATAAAAAACTGCTATTACTTATAGATTCCACTCAAAAAAGCATTCCTTATTCTGTAGATAAAAATACTAATAATTTAGACCTGGTTGTACAACAATCAGAAAATATTTGGAAAAAGCATCAACAGATTATTGATCAATTAACTGATCAATTAATGGATAAGCAAAAATCATTCGACAGTTTAGAAGACGAGATTCACGCGGCTGAAAATGATGATTCAGTATCTACAGATAGCTTGCCTGAAACAATGGTTGAAACTGCGGATAAAGCAGGATTCTTTTCTAATAAAATTAAAAAGTTTTTATCTTAATCTAGTGCTCAGCCTTTCGGTACTATTCGGATAAATATAATATATCCACTAAAACCTCCCAGATAAATTTACTATTCCCCTTTCTTCTGCCCTTTTTCTTAATTTACTACTATGAATTTTTCACATATTTGATGTGAATTATTTCATATATAGATCCACTAGCTAGAGCCTATCATGTACTTGTGATGAATGCTGATTCATCCATTTCCCTTTAAAAAACTGGAGAGTAACATGATTAATAAAAAATTTATCTTTGCAAATTTAATTTTTGCAATACTGATATTATTTGGCGCTCAAGCTCAAGCAAGAGGTTTTTGGGCTGCGACTGTATATTATAGTAATAATACATCATTTAACATTAGTGCCCCAAGCTATGATGATTGTGAAGTTAGGCGAACTGAAGCAATAGATAATCCCCCATCTAATACTACGTTTATAGGTTCAACAGATTGTCACCAAATATTGGATCTAAGCGAATTGGAAAAGGTTAAGGATCTTAGAGATGTTTTTAATTTAGAGAGAGTTATTCCTTTTCCTTTCCCATGGCCTCCATGCTTATCAAGTTTAAGTTGCCCTCATGATCTTAAGGGAAAAATATTGGAGCTCATTTACCCTGATCATCATAAAGATGTACAACAATTAATAAAGAACTATGGTGTCGAGACATATACTAGTGAACTTCTTAATCTCCAACAAAAATTTGATCTTGAAGGGTTTGAAAAAGAGCTATCTGAAATTGAAAGAAACATAGAATTCAGATAATAAACCTCATGTTAAAGGCTTCAGCTCTGAAGCCTTTAATTTTTTTTAAAATTAGTTATGATGGCTCCGACATTCCTTTATCAATAAACTATCAACAAAAAAATTCAATTGCTGTAATTGTTGGTGATATAAAAAAAGATGACGCATTGTTAATAAACGTTTTTTAGCTGAATAAAGCTGATTTTTTACTAAAAATTCCAGAATGTTTTGACATTGTTGTTGGATAATAAATTTTTGAAAAGTAACAGCCACTCTTGTTTTTTTTAGACGTAGAGATAACATTAAGGCATCAAGACTTTTTTCCAAATGATTATCTAACCAATAGTTTATAGCTTTTTTAAGCCACAACTTTGCCATTTGTTCTACATTATTCAAAACAGTTAAATCAGCCTGACATCTGGGACAACTTATTACTTTACCCAACCGAGCATTACAACAAGGGCAGCGTTCCATCAAGATTCTAAATAGTAAATAATATCTTTTAACTGGGCAACTGTATTTTCCAAATCATCAGTTTTATCTGAGTCTATACATTTTGTTATTTGTCCAATTAAATCTCTCATATCTTCTTTATCTTCCGTAGAAACATTGTCAAATAAATTTTCAGCCTTCGCAATTAACTGATAAGCTTTTTCAACTTCTGGGGCAACAACTTGTCCTTCCTGTTCATTCTCATTTTGCTCATACAAACTGGAATCCAGCTTTCCAAAAAGTGAAGTAATCCGTTGTTTAGCCGTATCCAGTTTGCCACTTTCTGTATAAGAAAATGCGTTTTGAATCGTAATTGATTTTTCTAGCCCTGTCATTTTTTCAATTGCAGAGACTTGCAAAATACCATTAAGATCGAGTTCCAAAGTTAGAATAATCACATTACCTGCTTTAACATCTTGCAAACCCTCTACTCTAAACTCACCAATTTTGACATTATTCAACGCATCATGGTCTTCTCCTTGATAGATACTAACATCAACAAATTCCTGTCCATGATAATTAGTCGAAAACGATTCTGTTTTACGGCTTGGTAACACGCTATTTTTATGAATAATGGGCGCAAACACAAAGGGATAATCTTTACCCGCTAAAGTCCCTATCGCACTCGTACCATAAGTATAAGAGGTCACATCAACCAACACAGTGTCTACTTGTTGACCATTGATCATTGCCGCCTGAATAGCCGCTCCCATAGCCACACACAAATCAGCATCTATTTCGCCATGCGGTTCTACCCCGAATTCATTAAACAGGCGTTCACGAATACAAGGAGTACGAGTTGATCCACCGACCAGAATAATTTCTTCAATATCAGAACTTGTTAATTTAGCGTCTTTTAAAGCACTATGAACCGCGTTCATCGTTGTATCAATATAATCAACGATCATTTCTTCATATTCTATTCTGCTAAGTTCTAACGACAGATGTATCGCCTCCCCTTTATGTTCCAGTAAATATTCTTCATCAATCTGAACAAAAGGTTGGTCTGACAGTACCCATTTTGCATTTTCTGCTGCACGGGTAAGACGAGCCATCGCTTTGCTATTGTTACGAGCATCAATTTGCTCGTTTTCTTGTAGCTGATTAAGTAAAAAATTAATAATTTGTTGATCAAAATCATCACCACCCAGTTGATTATCACCATGGCTCGATAGAACTTCAACAACGCCGGACTCAATATTGACGACAGAAACATCGAAGGTTCCACCACCTAAGTCATAAATTAGAACCCGTTTTGATTCCGCTTGGGCTGAATCATAAACTAAAGCGGCAGCAGTAGGTTCATTAATCATCCGAACAACATCTAAACCAGCAATTTCACCAGCTTCACGAGTCGCCTGTCGTTGTGCATCAGAAAAATAAGCAGGAACAGTAATCACAGCTTTACTCACCGGTTGATGTAAATAGTTTTCTGCAATAGTTTTAAGCTGTTTTAGAATAATGGCTGAAATTTCTTGAGGTGTAAATACTTGATCGGCTAATTTAATCTGCGTATTTTGTCCCATCAATCGTTTAATAGATTTTACAGTACGTTCTGGATAAACTAGATATTGGTTTCTCGCTGTCTCACCCACTATGATCTGACCGCTTTCATCAACCCCGACAAAAGAAGCTAATAATTTATTACCTTTATCGTCAATAACGGTCACTTTTCCTTGTTCCACAATAGCAACTTCGGAGTTGGTTGTGCCTAAATCAATACCAATAATTATTTCATTCATTTGTTTTATAAGGGGGGTAATTTATTAACTTTAACTTCCGCAAGCCGCAATACCTGGTCGTCAAATAAAAATCCTGCTCTTAATTCTTCCAATACCATACCATTTTCAACTTGTGGATCATAACTCGTTTCTAACGCACTCATAGTCTTTGGGTCAAAATTTTTTCCTAGACAATCAATCATTTGAACTTTATATGATTGCAAACATTGTTCAAAACGTTTGATTGACATCAGCTGCCCTTGTTTAAACCGATCAATAAAACGCACATCTTTTTTCCTGGACTTTTTAAATAAGCCAGAAACAGGGTGATAATGTTCTAATGTCTTCATTCCAGTATTCAGTCGGTCATAAATATCAACCATTTCCAACAACATAGTCTTGGTTATATCATTTTTTTGTTGCTCTAAACGATGTTGATACAATGCCAGCTCAGTTGTCAAAGTTTTGTTATCTGCTTGTAAAGTCTCAAGCCCAGAACTTAATAAATCTAAGGTATTTTTATATTGCCTGGCTTCTACTTTTACTTCTGTTTTTAATGCGGTCAATTCACTTAATAAAGAGTGTAAGTCAGGTGGGGTTTGTAGCTCAAATTGCCCAGATACATCATGTTCCAAAAAATCACGAAACTGTTCTAGCAATTCATTTTTTTTTATCTCATCAGACATGTTTTCCAGCTTGATTAGTAATTTTTAATAAATGTGATTCATCCACACTTGCCTTTAAAATTTGCTGAAAAACCTTAGCGGTCAGTTCCTCAGAACTTTCAGTTCGTAATGCTTGATCCAGTAATAAATCAAAATCAACTGATGGAAGAGTAAACAACTGAAAAGACAACCGACTTTTATCATCTTTAATTAAAGTATAAGCATCATGTATTTCCTTAAACTGTTGCTGATCGCGTTCGGGAGGGTTTTCTTTTACTTTGGCTAAATAAGCTTGTTTAATTTCTGCATCGTCCGCATCCTCAGTCACACCCAATACCTCATATGGACTCATCTTTTTCACAATGACTCTTCCCCCTTATCAAAAACCAAACCAAAACATTCAAACACTTTATCACTATTAGTATTAATGTGAATATCAGATTGCTCTGCTGCCTTTACAACAATTAATGCATTATATAAATCAGTGACTTGCATCATTGCCAACACTAAGGCATTATCATCCGGTCTTATCGCCTGAGATAACTGCTCTAATGTTGTCTGCTTTGACATTGTATCCACTGGCTCACTAAGTTGTAGTAATATTTCATCCGACAAACTGCCGAAAAGTATTTCTAGAGGGTCTTCGTTAATTTGCTGCAATCCATCTTCGAGGATGCGGTGCAGGTGGGCGCCTCGGACATCCACATCGAGCCGGACAAGGAGGTGATTCACATCCGTCAACGCATCGACGGCATGCTCCATGAACAGGAAATGAAGGAGATCCAGATCGCCCCGGCGGTGGTGGTGCGGCTCAAGCTGATGGCCGGCCTCAATATCTCCGAGAAACGCCTGCCCCAGGATGGCCGCTTCAACATGACCGTCAATGGGCGCGAAATCGATGTGCGCATCTCCACCATGCCGGTCCAATACGGCGAATCGGTGGTCATGCGCCTGCTCGACCAGACCCGCGGCGCGCTGGACATCGAACAGCTGGGCATGCGCGACGAGCTGCTGCGGAACTTCCGCAAGCAGATCCATCAGCCCCACGGCATGGTGCTGGTCACCGGGCCCACCGGGTCGGGCAAGACCACCACCCTGTACGCGGCGCTGAAACTGCTGAATCAGCCCAAGAGCAAGATCATCACCGTCGAGGATCCGGTGGAATACCGTATGCCGCGGGTCAACCAGGTGCAGGTGCAACCCAAGATCGGGCTCAACTTCGCGGCGGTGCTGCGCTCCGCACTGCGCCAGGATCCGGACATCATCATGGTGGGCGAGATGCGCGACAAGGAGACGGTGGAGATCGGCGTCAGCGCGGCCA
>JAKIVF010000111.1 GCA_021647145.1 Methylococcaceae bacterium
CAAAATAAGACACGATTAAAGAAAAGAAATGATAAAGAGACTGAAAATATGTCTTTAACCGGTGTCTAATTTAAACTACTCAAGTAGTGACTACCAACAAATCCCTTGGTAAAGAGGTTTATCTTCCAGGTTTTTAATTCTAACCAAGTCGATAATATGCGTACCATCCTTTATTACTGACCCAATATTCTGGAATTCTTCTGCATTATTACCAATAACAATCACATCGGCGTGATTAATCACATGTTCTAAATTTTCATCCAATAAATCAGAAACATGAGGGATATGTTGCATAATATATTCCTTGTTGGCCCCCACTAACTTGGCAATACTCACACATTTATCATAAATTTTTATGTCATAGCCTTTACCAATCATTTTCTCGACAAGTTCAACAAGCGGGCTTTCTCGTAAGTCATCAGTATTTGCTTTAAAGCTGATGCCTAGCATCGCTATTTTTTTCTTTTGAGTTTGTTTTAATAGGCTGAAAGCTTGATCAATCTGTTCATTATTACTGGGGATCAGAGATGAAAGTAATGGCGTATGAATATCAAGATCTCTTGCTTTATAAGTGATCGCCCGAACATCTTTTGGTAAGCAGGAACCACCAAAGGCAAACCCAGGTCTAAGATAATAAGCTGATAAATTGAGCTTTTGATCTTTACAAAAAATATCCATGACTTTCTGACCGTCAATATCTAGTTTTTTTGCGATATTACCAATCTCATTACCAAAACTGACTTTTACCGCGTGCCACGCGTTATCAGCGTATTTAACCATTTCTGCTATTGCTACATCAGTACGTATTAATGGCGCTTCCAAATTACTGTACAAAGAAGCAATTATTTCACCACTTTCTGTATCTGTTTCACCTATTACAGTTTTAGGTGGATGATAAAAGTCAAAAATCGCAGTACTCTCACGCAAAAATTCAGGATTTGAAACATATCCAAAACCTTCACCCATTTTTTTTCCAGAAGATTGTTCAAGAGCAGGAATAGCTAATTCTTGCGCTGTACCAGGTAAAACGGTACTACGCATAACAATAGTATGTCTTCCTTGCTTATTTTTGATTGCAGCTCCAATCTCTTCACAAACTAATTTAATATAATCTAAGTTTAAACTACCATTAATTCGGCTAGGTGTTCCTACACAAATTATTGAAATATCGGATCCTTCAATAGCTTCATCTACATTTTGTACGGCTTTCAGGTTCCCTGATGAAACGCCCGCAGAAATTAGCTCTTCAAGTCCTTCTTCTATAATTGGTGATTTTCCCTGGTTAATTAAATCAACCTTGACTTGTTGAGGGTCTACTCCAATAATCTGGTGTCCATCTTTTGCAAAACAGGCTGAACAGACAGCTCCAACATAGCCCATACCAAATACACTAATTCTCAATTTATGCTCCTAATGATTGTTATATAATTATTTCTGAAGATCTCACTACTCTGAAATTTTGTGGATTAGATCACAAAAATTTTGAGGGTTAGTTCACAGAAATTATAATTTCGACTACCTGTCGCTAAGCTGAATATGAAAAAAAGAGAATTAAAAAAATCATTAGAGTACTGGAATTTAAGTTAGGTAAAAATTAAGTGGCAGTTTTGTCACTTTTTAGCTTTCCATTTTTGTTTTCGAGCCTCTTTTTTTGCAGTTTTTTGTTCTTTTTTTAAATTTAGCTCAATCAGTTCTTTTTCTATCATTTCTGGTGTTTCAAGAGTGATTTTTCCAATTGCTCCTGAACGGAGTTCGCCGATAATTATTTTACTAGCCTTTTCAATATCTACTTGCTTACCAGCACGTAAACAGCCTCTTTTTTTACCAATAGATTCAATTAAGTCAGATTCATTATCTGGGAGAGATTCCAGTTGAAAACGTTTTTTAAGTTCTTCAGGATAAGTCTTTAATAAATATTCAGCAGTAAAAAAAGCGACATCGTTGTAAACCATGGCGGTATCTTTTATTGCACCTGTTGCAGCCAAGCGGTAGCCACTGTTTTGGTTCTCAATATTAGGCCATAAAACGCCGGGTGTATCAGATAGAACAATATTATCTTTAAGCTTAATCCGTTGTTGGCGTTTGGTAACAGCCGGTTCATTTCCCGTTTTAGCAATGATACGATTTGCAAGTATATTAATAATTGTCGACTTCCCTACATTGGGGATACCCATAATCATTGTTTTGATAATTTTGTCATTACTACCCTTTAATGGAATCATGCTTTGGCAAAGCTGGGTGATTAATTTAATTTTTTCTGGTTGCTGAGTCGTAACAGCCAGAGTTTTAACCCCTTGCTCTTGTTCCAGATAAGCTTGCCATTGAAGCGTAATATCAGGGTCTGCCAAGTCAGATTTGCTAAGTACTCTAATGCATGGCTTTTCACCTCTTAGCGTTGATAATAAAGGGTTTTGACTGCTAAAAGGTATACGTGCATCAAGCACTTCTATGATTAAATCAATTTTTGGAAGAACTTCTTTAATTTCTTTATTGGCCTTGTGCATATGGCCGGGGTACCACTGAATATGCATGATTAAATAATAGTCGATCAAAATGATTATTTTACCTTATTATAGGGCACCTCTATATAATTGATGAATGGAAAATTGAGTCCAAAATATCCAATCTCTGCGTAGAACCCCTTCGCAATAGCTGGCTATTACGTGCGGATTTCGCCTTGATTTTGAATATTTTGGTTCTCAATTTTTTCATCCACAATTAATAGAGGTGCCCTATAGCTTTCAGAGCTGAAACTGTATAATGCTTCTAACCAAAGAAAGCTGTGTTTAAAACCTGGAGTATATGGAGACTTTACTTAAAGTGCCGCAAGGGCAATTTATACTACAGCGATTACCGCAAAGAAAAAATGAAACACTCAGAGCTTGGGATGCTGCTGATGAATATTTATTAGCCTATCTTGCTGAGAATAAAGTAATAAAAGATAATGCTAAGGTTCTAGTGTTAAATGATAGTTTTGGAGCATTAGCTGTGGCTTTAAATTATTTTAAACCCGTAGCAGTTTCAGACTCTTGGCTTTCCCAACGATCAACTCAGCTTAATTTTTCTGCTAATAAATTGCCTTTGAAAAGTGTTTGTTTAAAAAACTCACTGGATTGGCCAACTCATTCAATGGATGTGGTTTTAATTAAAGTGCCTAAGACATTAGCGTTGTTAGAAGATCAGCTCTTTCGTCTTCAAGCACTATTAACACCTGAGTCAACTGTGATTGCAGTGGGTATGGTAAAAGCAATGTCGGCATCTGTTTGGAAGTTGATGGAACGTTATCTAGGGTCTACAGCACCTTCCTTGGCAAAGAAAAAAGCACGTTTAATTTTTACCACTTTATTGAGTGAACAAAAGCAGTTTGTAAATCCTTATCCAGTTTATTATCAATTAGAGAATACGGATTATCGAATAGCAAATCATGCTAATGTTTTTTCAAGAGACAGTCTGGATATAGGAACTCGATTTTTATTACAGCATTTACCCAGTCATTCTGATGCTAAAGATATTGTAGATTTAGGCTGTGGTAATGGAATCGTTGGTTTGATATTAGCTCGTGATCATCCTTTGGCCTCATTAATTTTTATCGATGAATCCTATATGGCAGTTGCCTCTGCTAAAGAAAATTTTAATCGTGTGTTTGACAATAGAGATGCTGAATTTTGCATAGCTGATGGATTAGCTGATTTTAAAGATGATTCTATTGACCTGGTGGTTTGTAACCCACCCTTTCATCAACAAAATATCGTGGGTAATCACATAGCATTAACGATGTTTAAGCAATCAAAAAGAGTGCTTTGTAAGGGTGGGGAGTTAAGGGTTATCGGGAACCGGCACCTGAATTACCAGATTGATTTAAAAAGATTATTCGGGCAGTGTGAAGTTATTTCCTCAAATAAAAAATTTGTTATCTGGACGGTAAAAAAATGACAGTAGAAAAAATCAGGCAAGTGGTTTTAGACACAGAGACTACAGGCCTTAACCCTAAAGACGGACATAGAATTATTGAAATAGGCTGTGTTGAATTGATTAATCGTCGGCTAACCAATAATACTTTTCATGTTTATATTAATCCAAATCGCTTAATAGACGATGGAGCCATTGAAGTACACGGAATAACCAATGAGTTTTTGGAAGATAAACCTCAATTTGAAGATATTGTTGGTGATTATCTAGCCTTTACCAAAGGTGCAGAACTAATTATTCATAATGCGCCGTTTGATGTTGGTTTTTTAAATCATGAACTTTCAATGCTTAAAAATAAAAAAGGAAAGCTTGAAGATTACAGCACTATTTTTGATACCCTTCCTTTTGCCAGAAAAAAACACCCGGGAGCGAGGGCAAGTTTAGATGCATTATGTAAACGTTATGGAATTGATAATAGTCATAGAGAATTGCATGGAGCGCTACTAGATGCTGAAATTTTAGCAGAAGTCTATTTGGCTATGACAGGTGGGCAGTTTTCTCTACTTGAATTAGATGAAGGTGAGACAAAGAAAAAGCAGGAAATAGTTCGTTTGTCTGCTGACAGACCAAAATTAAAAGTTATATCTTGTACAGAAAAAGAAGAAGAAGCGCATCAACATCGTTTGGCTGAAATTGAGAAAGTCAGTGATGGATGCATCTGGAATAAATAATAAATAATAAATAATAAATAATAAATAATACCAAAGAAACTAAAAAACTTTGATTAACTGATGCAATTGTATTTATAAACTAAGCTGGTATGGACATATTTCTTATCTATATTGTTAAAGCTTTAATTCTACCCCCTGCAAGTTTAATCCTTCTTGCAGTCTGTGGCTTGTTAATAAGTAAAAAAAGACAAAAACTAGGAAACAATATAATTGTCATTTCGCTATTACTATTATGTATTTTAAGTTTACCGCTAGTATCAACCTTTCTTGCTTCAATACAAGAAGTTCATAAGGCATTAACAGCAAAGCAACTAGAGCAAAGTAATGCTCAAGTAATCATTGTATTGGGTGGAGGAATAAGTGCTTCTGCACCAGAATATGGTAATCAAGCTACGATTAAAAATAAGGTTTTTGATCGCCTTAGATATACAGTCAGGTTATCTAAACAGACAGGGCTTCCAGTTTTAGCCACTGGGGGTAACGTCTTGGAAGAAGATATTCCGTCAGAAGCAAAACTAATTCAAGACACGTTAACAAATGACTTTCATATTAAAGCAAAATGGCTTGAAGATAAAAGCCGCAATACAGCTGAAAACGCTCAATTTAGTTATAACATATTAGCCAAAGAAAAAATTAGCAGGATTATTTTAGTGACTCATGCTCTCCATATGGCTCGTGCCGTTGAACAGTTTCAAAAGGTTGGGTTTATAGTGACCCCTGCGCCTACTACTTTTCATTCTTATCCAATTCAATTGACTGCTCTTGATTTTATACCCTCTGCCAATGCACTTAGACTTAGTACATTGGCACTGCATGAACAATTAGGTCGCTGGTGGTATCGTCTAAGATATTCTTGAATTATCACCAACTGACCGTAAGGTCTATGAAAAAATCAATCAGGTTTCTCAATAAACTCTAAGGCATTACCATCTATATCCCGACAAAAAATTGCTCTACGTCCTGATGCGCTTACCGTATATTTTACATTACCTTGTTCAAGATCATTTTTTAATGGATCAAGGTTGGTTACATAAAAAGCAACATGACGATCTCTACCACCATGATCAGGTCTGCCCGTTATTGGATCTGGGTTGTAAAGTTCTAATAAATGTAATTGTTGATTTCCTAAGTCCAGCCATGCACCGTCATAGGGTAGGTTAGGGCGTTCAAGTTGTTGTAACCCTAAAACACCACAATAAAATTTTAAAGACGCTTGTGTGTTTTTTACAAGTAAGCTTGAATGGTGAATACATAAAATATTTTTTGTCATAACTACTATCTTAAAAAAAGTCAGAAGAATTTTAGGCGCGAGACATAAATTTACCGGTCGAGCTATTAATTTTAATTATTTCCCCTGTTTCAATATATTCAGGGACTTGTACTTCAAGACCTGTTGTTAATTTTGCTGGTTTTGTTCTATTTGTTGCACTGGCTCCTTTCATAGCAGGAGGTGTTTCTATTATTTCAAGACTGACAGTGACCGGTAGTTCAATACCTAGTGGCGCATCATCTAATAGTAAAATAATAATGCCGTCTAAGGCTTCAGTTAGATACTCTGTTTGACCTTCTAAATCTTCTTTATTAAGGGTATATTGTTCATAACTTTCAAGATTCATAAAGGTAAAATTTTCGCCATCTTGATAGGAATATTGAACCATTACTTTTGAGCAATCAGCTTCTTTAAGGAAATCATCACCTTTATAACTTTCGTCCAGTTTTTGTTTGGTTTTCATATGAGCAAAACGAATCTTATATAAAGTGGAAGCCCCGCGTGATGTAGGGTTTCTAACTTCAATTTTTTTAACAACGTAAGGTTCGCCGTTTATTTCTATTGCTGAACCTTGTTTTAAATCACTGGCTTTTGGCAAAATTTTGTCCTCTTTTTATATGCTTATGTAGGTTGATGAATTATACTTGTGTCTTATCTAAACTATGTTATTTAAGGTGTATATTTATGTTTTGTTGCAACTGTGGTAATCAATTGTTAGCAAATGCAAACTTTTGTTCAGAATGTGGCAATAAGGTATTTCTAAAAGTTGTAGATTACAATAGTTTGCAAAAAATTAATAATCTGATTTGTTTTGAAGGGAGGCCTTTTAGTGGAACAGGCGTTGCCTATTATCCTCAAGGAAATAAAAAAAATGAAGAAACTTTTTTTAATGGTCTAGGAAGTGGAGTTTGGCGGTTCTGGTACGAGAATGGACAAAAAGCACAGGAAGTAAGCTACTTGGAAGATAAATTTGATGGCGTAGAATGTGAATGGTTTGAAAATGGAAATAAAAAAAATGAAGTAAACTGGTCTAAAGGAGTATTAAACGGTCTATGGTCTTCTTGGTTTGAAAATGGACAAAAAGAGGGGGAAGTCAATTATTCTAATGGAAAAAAGCAAGGCTGTGAGGTATTGTGGTTTGAAAACGGTCAAATGTATTCTAAAGGGAATTGGGATAAAGGAGTTCAAGTAGGAAGCTGGACTATTTGGCAGCCAGATGGACAAGTAAAGTGGAGGGGGGAATATTAATTGATGTGATTAAAAGCGAAGTAAAATAGTGTTCAGGTTAGCTTGTCGTTTTTTTGGTAATCCGATGCCACTTTTACTAAAAGTTCTTGGTACCCAGTAGAGCAGATAGTCTATCCTACACTTTTAATCATATCCATTCATTATTAATTGATAGCAGTAAAGCTGTATCAAGAATTAAAACAATCGTTAAAAATAGGATTATTAAAGGGTAACTAAATAATGTTTTGTCATAATTGTGGTACAAAATTTCCTGAGAGTGGGAAGGTAAACTTTTGTTCTAAATGCGGTACCGAAGTCATTAGTAAAGTAGTTAACAGACTGGTAGAACGGGCAGGTGTCTATTATGAGCCAAGCCAAGACCAGCCTTTTACAGGGAAGTTTATATCACGTGACAGTAATGGAAAAATTAAGAAAGAAGAGAGTTATAAAGACGGTTTATTAGATGGACTTTTTAGTGCTTGGCATTCAAATGGCTGTAAAGAAAGTGAAGGGACTTATAAAATGGGAAAACAGGAGGGGTTATGGACTTGGTGGAGTAATAAAGGGCAGCAAATAGTAGAAAAATACTATAAAAATGGAGTAAAACATGGGCTTTGGGTAGACTGGCATGACAATGGTCAAAAGAGAGTTGAAGGTAAATTTGTCAATGGAAAAAGAGAAGGACTAGTGACTATCTGGGATAAAGATGGAAAGAAAATGAGTGAAACAATGTATAAGAATGATGAGAGAGTATAATAACGAAGCGTTTTAAACAAGGTATTCACAATTGTTTGTTTTCCCAACTAAAACTCTATTTTGTTATGTATAAAGCAGAAAAAATAAAAAGAAAAAATGCTGGCGTAGGTTATTTGATAAATAGCCTTCAAACTCTCTTTGTAGGTATGCTCAAAGTATGGACTATACCGATTGTTTTAATGTTGAGTATTGCATCAGGGTTCACTACATATTATGGTTTAAAGCATTTCATCACACCCTGGATTGCTTTAGTTATCACTGTTGCTATTCAGTCAATCATTGTTATTTGTTCTTTAGAAATAGCAGGCATTCATTGGAAAGCTAATCGTCTACGTTATTTTTCTGTTGTATTGTCGTTATTGATTGCTTTATTAGCATCAATTTCTTTTTCATATTTTAAATTTTATGAAATATCACAACATGATACAGTTTATATTAACCGTCTTAATCAAGTTAGAGAGGATATAAAACTCTATTTAGGTGACGTATTAAAAATTAAAGGAGATGTTTTAAAGCAGCAACATGTTGAATTAAAGCAAGCGGCCAAGGAAGTTTCTCAAGCCTATTTTGGAACTCACCCTTCAGCGGTCGAAAAATTTAAAAACCAAGTAGGAAAAGGACCTTTTTGGAAGCATTACAACGAAATCTATCAGGAAAAGAAACAATTTTTGGAGCTTCTGGAGCAAGAATTTTTGGAGTTAGATAAAAAAGTTCAAGGGTTGCAATCGGGCTTGGGGGATCTTGACGTAACAAATGACCTTGAAAAATCTTATTATAAAGTATTAAATGATTATAGCGAAGTACAGATACAAATAGGACGGTTATCTAACTTTATTGGACTTGGGTTGCCCGAAGCTCCATTATTAATGACCTATAAGCAATTTATTGAAGAAGTAAAGCCCGATGTCTCAATGTGGAATGGTTTTTCACTGTTTGCTTTTATCTGTGCAGCTATGGTCGATTTTTTTACTGTTTTATTATCTTATCGACTTGAATTTACAGCACCAGGCCCCTTAACCGCCGAGGAAGAGGATTTAGTCTTTGAATGTTTAAGGCAATTTACAGAATTTACTATTAATGAAAACGATGAGTTGCAAATGGTGATTGAAAAAACAGAAATTGAAAAAGCTAGACGGTATTCTGATTGGTCAAGAATGTTTGCCGTTGGCTTACTATTAAATCGAGGTTTTTTAAGAAAAATAGATCATAGAACCGTCGAGTTCTCACCTAATTTATATCCCCTTATTGCTGAGAAAATGGGTGATAAAATTAAGCAATTACGTGCTGCTGGAGCTCGTACAAAGTGGGTAGAGGCTAATGAATAGTGTAGCGACAGAAATAGATAACTGGCTGGTTTCTACAGGTAATGATGATGACATTTCAGACGATGTGTGGGATGCTGGTTTTGAAGTTGATCGACAGGTTGTTTATAGTAAGTTTGGTGCCTATAAAAAAGTCTTTTTACGTCCCCAAAGTTTTGTAAAACGTTTTTTTCATACGGTGTACCCACTTTCTATTGAAGAATGGAATTGTACGGATAGCGTTGAACTGTATGATGGTTTTTGCACCATTGATATAACCTTAGATGTAAGGTTTCAAGCAACATATAATTATGCTTTAAGTAATATAGAGCTTTTGGCAGAATTGAATGAACATATTAAACAAGCCTATTATGGAATGGTGACAGACATAGTTAACAGGGAGCTTCTTAATTTGTCAGACGGTGATTGGGTGCAAGAAGGATTAGAACCCATTGAAAAAATAATTTGCTCAAAAATTAATGAAATGTTGATCTTGCAAAATATTCAATCTCAAGTAACTTGCAGGCTTAAACCAAGTTTTGAAGAGTTTCCCGATGTACAGTTTGCAAAAGAAAAAGTTTACCTTAGTGTACTAAAGAAAAGCTTTGAATTTAATGAACAACAGAGAGAGGAGTTGTTTAGGCAACAACAAGAAGAAAAAAATCAAAATATTAACCATAAACGTTTGCAGCTAGAACAAATCAATAAAATAGCAGAAGTAGATCGAGAAAGATCGGCTGTCGATGCAGAGAACACCAAATTGTTACTAAAAGAAAAAGAACAGCAGCAACGCGAACAATTTGTAATCAGGAAAAGGCTTCATGCAGAAAAAATTAAGCATAATAATAGCTTAAAGGAAATGACTTTAATTGCTGAACTTAATGAGAAAGAGGTTTATCAAGCAAAATTAAGAGAAAAAGAAGAGCAAGAAAAAATTGAGTTAATTGCTCATCAAACTAAATTAAAGGAAAAAGAGCTTGAAGCAAAGATTGCTGAATTTGAAAAAGAACAGGCGAGTTGGAGAGAAACCAAAAGTAAAGTTCATGCAGAAGAGCTGGAGCTAAAACAACAACAAAAACAAATGGAGTTTGATACGGATGTTAATGCGAAAAAACGCTATGAATTAAGACGTTTAGCCATGCAAAAGGAAAGTTTTTCTGTTAGAAAAAAAGCCGATGTATATCTAAAAAGAGAAATTGAATTGCTTGAATTAGATAAACAACGCTTAGCTTTACAGCAGACGATAAAAAAATATAAAGATGAAAATAGTAACCAAGAAACTAGTGAGGAAACCGAATTATTTAGATAGTAAAATAATAGATCTTATTGAATAATGGTCTAATGATACAGCTGGTTAACCCAACCAAAGAACTGCCTATAAGTTCCCAAATAGGTAGTGTTCAAAAATCTGTGTCATTTCATTAAAATCAATGCATTTGCATTAAGGAATAACAGATGTCACAACCATTCAATTTCCTGATTAGTAAGAATCATCAGCCAACCGCAACAAAGCTTCAGGCCTAGGTTCCGTACCAACGTCACCAATCAGGAAATGCCTTGAGAATAACCGTCGATTAAATCGATAGGCAATAGCCGCCAAATAGCGGTGGGCATATTTACTAAAGTCAAAAGCATGATAGGCACCCCAAATAAAAGGTTGAATTGATTCTACTTGGGTACTTAATTCTTTATAGTCTATGCAAAATACCCTTTGCTTGTCTCAGGATCGAATTTTTGTTTTGTATACGGTATTGATGGAGACCTCCTGTTGAGGTGATTTGTTCTTAGGACTGAGGATTTAATAACTTCCGAACTTTGACTTGTCTTTTGGCTCCACAGAAGCACCATTAGAATAGTTACGTAGCTTGCTATGCGCCTATTCTAATGATACTCCTGTGAAGCAAAAATCCTACG
>JAKIVF010000112.1 GCA_021647145.1 Methylococcaceae bacterium
CCGATGTCGGGCATGACCGCACAGAACACGTCAAAAATAATGAAACCATCACCATCGACAATGATCGGCTGGAAAACGTCAAACACAATGAAACCATCACCATTGACAATGACCGCACCGAAACCGTAAAACACGATGAACGTATCACCATTGATAATGACCGGATAGAACTGGTTAAAAACGATGAAACTGTCACCGTTGAAAACGATCAGCACATCGTGGTTAAAAACAACCAGTATGAAGATGTAGAGGGCGACAAACACAACAAAGTCAGAGGCGACCGGCTAGAAAAAATAACCGGCAGCAGTCATTTAAAAATCACCGGCAGTCAGAACGAAGAGATCACAAGCTCTGTCTCGCGTGATACAAAAATGAACGTGCAGGAAAAGATGGGCATGAAGTATGCTGTGGATGCAGGGACGGAAATCCATATCAAAGCAGGACTGAGTGCAGTAATTGAAGCCAATGTCAGTATTACCCTGCAATGCAATGCAAGTATGATTAATATCAATCCTGCCGGGGTGTTTATAGATGGCCCGATTGTGCTGATTAAAAGCGGTGCATTAGCTGTGCCTGGCTCAGGCAGTAACCCAAGCAGTGCAAGCAATGCGCAAGGGGCTAATAAGGCGGTCAGCCGTGATAACCCGAATACTGAGGATATTGAGTATGACGGCACCATAGGCGGCGATAATGCACGTCATCCACTGGAAACCGAAGCTGCACCGCCTGCGATTGAAGGTGATGCGGGGATTGATGTGTTTGAGTGGGATAGCAAAGAACCTCCCGAAGCAGAAGATACAGGAAAAGCCCAGTGCCTGACTGATGCGGCAAGTAATGCAAGTGCATTTGTGCAGAAAGCACCACCTTTCATGCCATTCCCCTTTGGATTTTTCTTTGACTCCAAGCAGAGTCCACATAGTGAATTTAATGAACATCCTGGAAATCAATCAAAAAAAACCACCATTGAAGAAGAAAGGAAATTGATAAAAGAAGCTCATGAACAAGCTAAACCAATGATTGATTCGGCCATTGATAGTCTCGAGAAAGCAAAGTCAACGAAAAACAGACGTGTTAGAAATTATTTTGGTATTTACGGGACAACAGATGAAGACAAGGGAAAGCTTGATAAATTGATTCTTAACTACCAATCAATAAAATTAGGTCTGGATGAAATAGATTATAAAGTTGAATATAACTATGATGGAAGATTGATAGCAAAAGGTGAATCTATTGGAATAAATCATCCTGCTTTTGCGGAGGGCAATACTATTATGAATAAAGAAAGATACAAAGAGTTTATTCCTGACGATAAAACTGTGCATATTGTATTCCCTGCATTTTCAATGGGATCATTTAATAATACAGATAGAGCAAGGACTATAATTCATGAATTAGCTCACATAAAAATACATACGGTTGATTATGCGTATGCTCATGTCTTTGAAGCTATAGATACCCTTTCTCATGGAAAAAAAATACGTAATTCTGGTAGTTATGGGGCGTTTGCTACTCTAAGTCACTTTGATCCATGAGCACTAGTCGAAAGATCAATTTTTCCACAATATTAAAATTTACACAGTATTTTTTTAAAGTCATTATCAATTTAGTTGGTTTCAGAATATGAATCTTTATATATTAATAGTTTCAAAAGTATTCGCAGTATAAACTTTGCTTGAAATACTGATACTTCGGCTAGTGATAATGCGAAAACTTATGGAACTATTTAATACTTGGCGGAAGCTTATAAATAACCAGATAGTACAAAATGGATAAATAGTTGCATCATTCTATCTGTTGATAGCTGATGGAGAGTATTTCATTTTTTTATTCGTCCCGTAGAAAAAACAAAACCAATAATGACAAACAACCTAAAGAAAACAAAATCAGGGCTCTTTATCACGATTAAGTCGGTAAGCCATCCTCAGGCAATGCCGCCAATAACAGTGGAATCAGGTCAAACACGGGTATTTGGTCAAGAAACAGGAGTTGATGTTTCTCTACCAGAGGGTGAATCACTTTTGCCAAAACACTTTAGCATCAGTTGCTACGAGGGTTTTTGTCAGCTTACCCTACTTGATCCGCGAGGTTCTCTGCTCTTAAATAATCAACCCATCACCTCGGTGCGATTAGCCAATCATGATCGGATTCAGGCGGGAGGAGCTATCTTTCAAATTTCGTTGGAAGACAGGGAGAGCTTGCGTAAAACAGTCTTAAGTTGTTTACAAAAACAAGTAAAACCGTTGTATGCCATTGTTGATGCCGCACAGGATGAAACTATCTTTGATCTGTTAAAGCAATATCCTGACACACGACAACAATGTTTGTTTGAGGGCCAAACCGGTAAAAAGGTCGCGACTGCCTCTCCCTATCTGGTGCAATTCAATTCTGCGGATGATCCCTTACTGGAACAACTGGTCATGCAGGGTTGGGGTAAAAACTGGTGTGTTTACATTAATGAACCGGAATCTTTTGCAACGATTTATCGTCACCTTCGCCAATGTTTGCGGGTTAAGGGAGAAGACGGTTATATGCTGTTCCGGTTTTATGATCCTCGGGTGTTTATGAAGATGATTCCCAGCTTTAATCCTGAACAGGTAAACACTTTTCTGGGGCCGATTGAGTTTTATCTGATAGAAGACCCAGTAACACAACAAGTCATGCGTTGTCAGGTATTAAATAAACGAATGATTATCCAGCCTGAAACCGAAGAAGGATACCTGCGAGTACCTTACAGGGATTTTCCGGACAGAACGACGGCATTACACCAAAGTCCAGCCACCATTAACAGAAGATAGGATCATTATGTTAGAGATCAATCAGGAACAAATGGTAATAGCGAATGATATCGCTCGGGATAATTTTCATCAGCGAGTGCGGGATTATGTGCGCGAGAAATTGCCCAGAGAAACCAATAATTACGATAATACACAATTAATTGAGCTAATCAAGCGACAAGATAAGATAGCTGTTGAACATGATATTAAAACCGAACTGGGTATTGTTCAGTGGGTCTGTCTAAGTTTAGGCTTGGGAGAAGACTTTTTTCAGCAAGATGAAATAAAAAATATCTTCGACCCTCCAGGTGAACTTCCTGCGGAAACGAGATTAACGCTTTATATAGAACACATCAACGCAGTGGAGAAAAATCCGAATGCACGGATTGAAGATATCCTCCTTAAACATGGCTACATTGTAGAGAGGTAAATAATATGGCTGTAGTAGCTGTACCTATAGTAATTCGTGGTGCCATTGGCATTGCGGCAATCTGGGCAATCAAAAATATGCAGGAGGCACTTTCTAAACATGAAGGTCCTTTGTTTCCAAGCAGAACAGAATATCCTGCTGATCCACCGGAATTTCCTAATCAGACGGAATATCCGGCTGATCCGCCTGTTATACCTGGTCGTACGGAATATCCTGCCGATCCACCAGTAATACCAGATCGTACAGAATACCCCTCGGCTTCGGATGCGGCTTTAGGGGGCAGCACGGAGTTTCCAGCTACGGAACCTTGTGGCGTATTGGACTGTTCTACTGTGTATAATATGGAAGGGGAAGAAACGGAAAAAGGGATATTTGAAGCCAATCCAAAGCATGGCAATACACAGAGAGGAAATGCTAGCCCAGAGCCTACTAATCCACAAAAAACTTTGGATGATTCAATAGAATTACCAGGAAATACTACTAGAAGAGTTGCTGTCGATAAAGAGACAGGGGAATTTGTGGTGTTTGATGAACATTTACCTGGAAAATTTCATGGCCACACTAGAAAATGGGAAGAGTTAGATCAAACGATGCAAGCCACTCTTCGGAAAGAAGGACTAGTTACTAAAAAAGGCAAAATAAAATAATGATATACGAACAATTACCAAAAATTACTAAAGAAGAAGCCGAAGCAAAACTTAAAGTTACTTATGGTGAAGAACTGTGTCTATTGCTTCTTAGTATTTATGAGATTGAAGATTGGAAGTGGGTTCAAGATACTTACATTCATTATGTAACAAATGAAGACAAATGGGTTGCATCTGCTGCGATAACGGGACTTGGTCATCTTGCAAGAATCACAGACGAACTTGAGAATGGTAAGGTTCTTGATGTTCTTGAAGGTGTGTCTAGCTCTAATCCAGAATTAGAAGGAAAAGTAAGTGATGCTATTAATGATATAAACATGTTTTCTAAAAGCTCTAGCTCGTAGGACGTAAGCCGGATGAGCGGTAGCGTTATCCGGCATTTTCTACAAATATTATTCTACTTTTTCGAGGGCGTTCAAAATTCTGTGTCAGTAAAATTAGCGCCTAACGCGCTTCGCTTGTTTGCCAGATAAAATACCTGTTGAACCTGCTCTTTCAGAGCAGAACCTACAGCCATTTTTTATGGCTTGATGAGAGTCGGCACGATACTCAGATATCAAGTACACGATCCAACCGACCTTCAAAATAAATAGCCAATTGAGACAATGCCAATGACCAATTAGGGATTGGCATTGACCATTTCCTAGTGGCATTTAATATGCCAGCATAGAGTGATGTGTCACTACAGATGACTAGGCAGAATCACAGTTTTAGCTTTATCAAGGATGAAATGCTCTATTTTGATTGATTTTAAATTTTTTTCTTATCTTTCAAATTTTTAAGTATTTCTTCTAACGGTACAAGATTCATCCTAACCCTAAACAAAACATCATGGTTATGCATTAACCCATAACAGTCATATGTTCGAAGCATTATATTGGTTTGGTTCAACGTATTTGTGCATGTTTCTGGATGCTGTTTTACCAAAATATAAAGTTTGTCATCGTTTTTTAGACGCTTCAAATGTTGCCGGTCAACTGAAATTTCATGTGAAGTATAGACCATCGGGTTTCGTTTAAAATCATGGTTTTCTAATTGTGCTTTTTCTAGTAAAGCTCCAGATGCAAGGCTACAGGGGAATATTTCAGGGTAATCTTCAATATGGTTTAGTTCGTCAAAATAATCGGATTGTTCCGCTAGTGAACCTGATAGAAAATTTTTCGCATTACCATTATGTAGAAATTTTCGTTTAAGAAAATAATCAGTTCCGGGAATGATTGTTTTGTCAGGAATAACATTTAAATTTGGTAATTTATTAAATGTAGCATTCCCTAAAAACAAAGGAGCTTGAGTTTCTTTTTTAAAGCCTAATAAAATAGTCTTTCCTTCTGATTTAATAGCAACGCGATTGCCTAGCGTTAAGTGAGGAATAGTCTTAATAAGTGTCTTTTTTATTTCTAATTGAAAAGAACATGAGGGTCTCAATGCATTAACAAATGTGATTTGGTAGTTACTAAAACGTAAATTATTTTCTGAAATAATCTGGTTTTCATAATTTGCTGTTCTATACAAACGAATTTGATATTCAACGAGTGTGTTCAGTTGATAGCCGAGAACGATAGGGCCTTTAAATGGGTTATGATTAATCTGTAACCACTTATGTTTGTCATGAAATAAATTAAAGTCATCAGAGGCATTTCGGGCAACTTCTATATGGATTTGATCAAAAGTAAATGATTGTATTTTCATTTGGAATAGAGAGATTGTTCAATCAAATTGGGTGAAATGTTAGAGTTACATTCAGTTTTGTCAAACCAAAAACTAATGGGGAATTCATAACCAATTCCATGCATATAATTATACAGGGCTTTATTTAAGCCTTTACCAAGCATGGTATGGTCAGTGTTGACAGCATCAAGGTATTCAATATCATTTTCTGCAAATTGGATGTTTTCATTTGTTATTACTTCTATATTGTATTGTTCAGGATACAAGCCAACAGGACTATGAATCGTTGCAGCAAAACGATGCCAATAAGCCGATTGAAAACAGTCGTTTAGCATTAGTTGGCGTACAAGCTCTAAAGAATCTATTGTTTCTTGTTCTGTTTGAGTTGGGAAGCCATACATTAAATAGGCATGGACTAGTATATTAGCATTACTAAAGTTTTTGGTGACTCGGGCAACTTGTTTTATTGTGACTCCTTTTTTCATTAATTTTAATAATCTATCCGAGGCAACTTCTAAGCCACCGCTAATAGCAATACAGCCTGAAGCCGCTAATAACTGACATTTATCTTCAGTAAATGTTTTTTCAAAACGAATATTACCCCACCAACTTATAATAATATTTCGTTCAATAAGTTTTTCTGCCATCGTAAATAAAACTTTAGGAGGGGCTGCTTCATCTACAAAATGGAAGCCAGTTTCTCCTGTTTCAGCCACTAGTTTTTCAATTCGATTGACAATGATTTCTGCACCTGCATCATCATATTGGCCAATATAATTAAGGCTAATATCACAAAAACTACAATGAGACCAATAACAACCATGCGCAATAGTTAATTTATTCCATCTACCATCACTCCAAATACGATGCATTGGATTGAGCATTTCACATAAAGATAAATATTTCCCAAGGGCTAAGCCTTCATAACTCGGTGTTCCTGTGTTTTTATGTGGAATATCGTGTAAAGTTGGATTGGTAGTAAAAATAACCGTATTGTTTTCCATTCTATACGTTCGATATAAACTATCAATCGAACGTTGATTGTTTAGGTGTTCTAATAAAGTTAAAAGTGGTTTTTCACCATCGTCAACAGTAATAAAATCAATAAATTCAAAAACTCGAGGGTCTTTTAAGGACCTTAATTCAGTATTAATAAAACCACCACCCAAGATGATTTTAATGTTGGAATTGATTTTTTTAGAAGAGCGAGCAATTTTTAATGCACCTAGCATATTGCCAGGGAAAGGGACAGTAAGACCTATAATAGATGGGTTTTCTTCTAATAAATAACTAGTTACAAGAGATTCAATTATTATATCTGTATAGACTGGTTGTTGAAAAAGTTGATTATATAAATCATCAAAAGATGGGTTGGATGCAGCTAATTTCTCTCCATAGCGAGAAACTTCAAAGTTTGGGTCAACACCTTGTTGTATAACAGCACAAATATCATCAATAAATAAAGTAGCTAAATATTTGGCTTTATCTTGAATCCCAAGATTACCAAACGCATCGTGTAATATATTTCCAGATGACTCTTCCATTTGAAACAAACTTTCGAATTGAGGTCCTTCTGGTAAAAAACTTCGGGAAGTAATACGTAAAGCAAGGGTAGGGTTTTTACCTTGTAGAAATTTAATGGTGGGTTCTACACATTTTTTATAAACAGGGAAATGTAGTAAAAAATTGTAAATTGAATCGGGTAATTCATCATCTTTAAAATCTGCATAATTTTCTTCTACCGTTTGATGAATATTCTCTAGCCCTGTCTTTGTTAAAAGAGTTAAAAATAATTCTATGGCCAAATCACGTTGAGCAACTTTGTAGCCTTCCTGTTTTAGAAACCCTGTTAAGTAGGGAGTCGCTGGGTAAGGCGTGTTCAGCTGAGTCATAGGAGGGGTTATTAGAAGTATTTTCATATGAACTTGAGAATATGAATTTAGATAATAAATCGACTAAAAAAAGTAAGGTGCAAATGTATGAAGGATTAGAAAAATAATTTAATCTATATAAAATGAAGTGGATTTATAATTATATCAAAAGTTGTATTAAATAAATTTGTTGTAGGACTTAGGTGCCTTATCAATAAGTAGCGTAGGTTAACTTAACTAGGTGTTTTTAGTAATGTATAATCAATTGCTTGTACTTTACTTCACATCCGTGACCTCGTGAAGTATAGGGTTTGTAATCAAACTATTTTTACGTGGTTACAAAGAACTTTCGAATGATAGGCGCACACTAAGTAAGCTATTATAAGAGGAATATTTAAGGAATAATAAATGACTAAATCAATCTTAACAGTAACAATATTTTTATTTTGTACTTCATTATCTAATGCTGACTTTTTGCGTGTTGATGGAGGAATAGGTGCGTGGGGAACAAAACCAACCGGAAAAATCGCATATATAGGAAATAACGAATTTGATGTGGTTGATCAAGCAGGGCTTGAGTCTTCCACTAGTTTGTATGCCTGGATAAATTTCAAACACCCCATGCCTTTTGTACCAAACTTTCGTTTTGAATATGTCGACCCTGAATTTGATGGCGAAGTGACAAGACTTGAATGGAGGGGGAATACCTATGCGAGTGTTAATAATACACTTTCTCTAACACAGTATGACGTTACCCTCTTTTACAATCTATTGGATGAAACACTTTGGACAACACTTGATTTGGGTCTAAATGTGAAAATCATTGATGGTAATTATGAGTTGAGTGAAAGTACTGGTTTTACCCCCGCCGTTGATGAAAGTTTTTCATTAACAATGCCGCTTGCTTATATTCGTACACGATTAGATGTTCCAGGTATTGATGTTGGTATTGAAGGTATTGCAAAAGGGATGGCATACAGTGGTAACACGGTTATTGATGCTCAAATCAAGATTGATTATACAATGAATTTTATTCCAGTGATTAAGCCTGGTTTAGAATTGGGTTATCGTTACCAAAAGATGAAACTTGATACTGGAAGTATTGGCTTGGATGCAAATATAGACACTGAGTTTTCAGGCGTGTATGGCGGTGTTGTTTTTCGTTTTTAATGATAAACTTGCTTGTTTAATATTGTTGGTGCTTATAAATCAAGTGAGAGTTGCTGTCCTATTTTAAATCCTTTGTTCTGCACTGTTCCTGCCACTATTTCTAACATATATTTCGCCTTTTGGGGTGATATAAAAATAGGGCAGGGATGGTTTATACAGGGCTGAAGGTTTTTAAAAATGGAAACAACTTTTTCTTTTGCTGATATAAAAACCACATCTAAGGGGATTAAGGTATCTTTCATCCAGACTCTTTGTCTCTCTTCTTGCTCAAATATAAAGATCATTCCATTATCGTGAGCTAAATGTTTTCTAAACATAAGACCGATATTTCTTTGTTTTTTAGTACTTACTACCTCTACAAAAAAAACCATATTCTGATCCAAAAACGCTACCTTGCCACGTTTAAAATCTATACTAAAATTCCCTCCAAATCCGTTAGTTGTTGAAAAAAACAATAAAAATATTATATAAATATACTGCTTAATTTGTAACACTTTGCTCATAATGATCATGTAAACATTTTAGGCGGGAGAGTTTGGTGTCTTCCGTTTATTACTCGTGGGTTTAAAGGCGCACATAATCGCAGGTGATTTGCGTCTAGATTAAAAGGAAATATTCCTGTGTAATCGCAAGAATCATTCCCGTTACAGCCTCTGTGTTATGCCTGATAATATCAAATTTTTACATAGGTTGAACATGAAACTAAGCACATTCTTTTTTATTACCTTTTCAGTAATTTCTATGGGGACGAATGCACACGGCCCTACACCTAAAAAAGCTGATAAAAGTATTATTATTAATGCTCCTATTGATAAGGTCTGGTCTGTTATAAAACATTTTGATAAGATTTCAGACTGGCACCCTGATGTATTATCCAGCACAGGGGATGGTAAAAATGAATCGGGTAGCGAGCGTAGCATAACACTGGAAAGTGGCGTGTTAGAAGAAGGTCTGGATTATTTTAGTGATGCTGATCACGAATACAATTACCGCTTAAAAACTGAAAATACAGATGCCTTTCCAGTAAGTTCTTATACGGCAGCTATTCAATTAATGACTGAAGAGGATAAAACCAAAGTTAAATGGAAGAGTCGTTTTTATCGAGGTGATACAGGCAATACGCCACCTAAAAAACTCAATGATGAATCAGCCGTTGCTGCAATGGACAGTTTTATTGAAAATGGATTGCAAGGTCTAAAAAAGACAGTGGAAAAGTAAATATGTTGCGACTATCTCTTACCCTGTTATTGTATGGCTTTACCTCTATTGTAGTCAGTAATCCTTACTTCTACATAAACCACCAGCAGGGTGAGAGTGTTAGCGTGTTTAAACGTACAGACTTAACTTTAAAAGCCACGATTCCTACCCTTAAAGGGCCTGCTGGCATTGCTACTAGCCCCCATAATCCATGGTTTGCAGTTACTTACCCTGAACAAGGCATGGTCAGTTTTATTGATAGTGAAAAACTAATCCCCTTAGAACATGTCAGTGTTGGGGGCAGCCCTTTTGGTGCGGTTTTTTCCAATAAACATCTTTTTATTAGTGACTGGGCTACCGATACCGTTAAGGTTATTCATCCGGGTACGGGACAGATGATAAAAAAAATTACCGTTGGAAAATCGCCAGCAGGGATAGCGACTGATGCCTGCGAATCTAAAGTCTGGGTGTTAAACAGAGAGAGCGATAGTGTTTCGGTGTTAGACAGTCATCGTATAGAGGTTATTAAAACCATAGCGGTTGGGCGTGCACCTTTTGCTCTGGCTATGGATAAGCGGTTTGCCTACATAGCCAACTCACAAGGCAATACGCTGAGTATTGTTAATATAGCCGATTTAACTGAAATAAAGCGGATCAAAGTCGGGCGTATGCCTTATGGTGTTGCCGTCGACCGAAAACAACATAAAGTATTTGTGAGCAACCAGCTGGAAAATACCGTGAGTGTACTGGGTTCTCGAACTCATAAGCTAATGAATACCCTAAAAACAGGGGCATATCCTGAGAATATTGCTGTCGATGAAGAAAATCAGCATTTATTGGTGTTGAATTGGTTTGATGGCAGTTTAAGCGTATTTGACAGCCAAACGGATAAAGAAATAAAACAGATTAAAGTGGCTGATGGAAGTCGGGCTTTTGGGCAGTTTGTGAGTCAATCTATTGCATGTCCGACCGCCAAAAAATAATCTATGTATCCACCCACCGAGCCTGCCTTTCTGAAACCTAGAGCCACTATTTTCCAAGTAGGAAATTGAAAATACTACTGCTTCTAACCTAGCATTTTAGCCAGCTTTCCATATCTTCTATACCTGTATACCTGTATGCGACGTTGTTTAGCACCCCAAATAGTCAAGACAATTATTTCAAATTTCTTATTCCTAAGTTTTAAGCCGCCTCATCCCGCCAGCTATTGAGTAAAATATCTTCTTTATAGACGTTCATTGGTTTTTTATAATCTA
>JAKIVF010000113.1 GCA_021647145.1 Methylococcaceae bacterium
ATTATGTTTTTTAGAGCTTGCTTAAACCTTCTCACTGTTGCCTGTGAACCACTTTTTTTATGGAGTAGTGATAGAGAAATAGCCCAATCTTGTTTTTTCCCACAGTGTTTACGAGCAAGTTCATAAATACGCCTCTCAATAGGCTTTCTAAGCCTAAAGTAGTCTCGATGCAGTGTTAGTACGTTCTTTTTCTCAATAGCTTCAAATACCCAATCAGAAAGCTCAATATCACACCATATCAACCTACCATCAATGCCATTTTTTCTGCGGGTTCCAGCACTTTTAATTAAACCAAAGGCTTTCCATTCTTGTTCATCATTATCAACGCTTACGTTAGTTCTAATGCGTGTCCCTTCTAAGCGATCTAAAGAGTCTTGTAAAGACATATAATCACGACCAGAAGTGCCTCTATTAGTGAATCTAAGCAAGTCATGACTATTTATTCTGATACGTTGTGAAACTGATTCACCATTATTCAGTTTTGCCATAATTTGAGAAATAGCATAAATCAGAATATCTTTGTCATAGATAGTTGCTGCACCCTTGATTGTTGGTATTATTTCAACCCAATTACCATTGTGTTCATATCTTCTTGCTTCAGTACATGGTTTTTTTGAGAGAGAGTAAAAAGGGTGCTCCATCTGAGGCATTATGTCTTTTAGGATAGCATCAGCAACATCACAGATGAATAAATCCCCTTGAGGGTATTTTTCTGGAATAAGTTGATTATCAGCCATACAAGGTTATATTCGTGGTATTAGGTACATTTGCATTATTCGTGGTTTTAGGTACGCCGTCAATAACATTCGTGGTATTAGGTACATATGTTCGTGGTATTAGGTACATATGTTCGTGGTATTAGGTACATATGTTCGTGGTATTAGGTACAAGGGATGGAATAATAAAGATAATTTTCAGAGACTTACACACCATTTTTTCACCGTAACACTCTTTTAACACTTCTTTAACACTTATTAACACAAGCCACCCTGTGGATAACTCATAGTTTCGGGGTTTTAAAGACCTTTTTGGGAAAAAAGTTTCCATTTTAGAAAAGTGCGCCAACTAATTCTGTAGCTACACTGTAGCTCATCGTTCCCTATGCCAACCATAAAAAGACTTAAACCATTAAGGAATTCGCTACGCTCATGTCTTTTTGCAACACAATACATCTGCTCCGTTATCGGTTCGCCGAAACTTGACACTCTCTAGTGTATTTTAAATTCTGCAACTTTGGTCGCTCCGCTCCGTTTAGCAAAAAGAAGGGGGATTTTTTGATTATGAGTTATTTTTAATCGAGAGGGCTATGGATTCGTTTAAGGCTTGTAGAAGTCTGTTTAGCGTAAGGGGATACCCCTTACAACCCCAAAAAAGGCTTATATCGCAAATAAGAGCCTTGCTCTGAAAAATGGGATTAACGGTGTTTTTAGTTAATTCTATTTTTTAGGGCTAGCAAGCGATAGCGCGGTAGGTGTTTACTACGAAAGTAGAGGGTTTGGCTTATAGGATATAATGTGATCAAAGTTCATCACTAATGGAGACCGTTATGGGAATGTATGATACTGATTTTTGGATGCGTTTTTCTCCTATTCTCTTTTTGATTTTTCTAGGAATGATTGTTGCTTGGGCAACGTGGCCTGAAGAAAAAGCCAGAATGAATAAACGCCGTGAGATCCGTGAACACAGAGAGCAGAAAGAAAAGGATGGTGTAACGGATCTGGCATTGGTGACAATGCCACTTTGGATGGATAATGATTCAAGTGACAGTTCAAGTTTATCTAGCAGTGATTATGAGAGTTCATCGTCTTCGTACAGTGATTTTGATTAAGGGTCTTTTGTGGATTTTTTTAACGTAAATAAACTTCGGTTATTCCTGGGCGGAAGTGTCCCATTTCTTGGGAGACGGCTTTGAGGGCTGCTTCTCGATTTATTTTATAGTGTACTTGTAGCTCGATCATGCGTTCTTGGGCGTATCGATGCCGTACGCCGTGTGCGCCGTCTGACCAGGTGAGTTGTTTGTTGGAGGCTCGGGTGAAGGATCTTGACCAGCGATTACCGCCATTGATGTTGTAATGTTGGGTGTAGTGTACGGTTCTGTCGGTATAGGCTTCGGGTTTTTCTAATCGCGTGGCTTCTAATTGCCTGGCTAGGTGAGTCGGGATGATGACTTCACGGGTAAGTCCACCTTTACCTTTGACGGTGTAGTGCTGTCCTTCTCTCCCTTTAAATTTATGGGGTGATTTTTCTTTGTCTCGATGGGTATCGGCGGGTTGTTCTTTTGCGGGTTTTAGGGTGAGTAGTTCATGGGCACGTAGTCCTGCTGCGTAGGCTATTTTGGTTGAGAGTGCGTTTCTTTGGGTTTGAGCTTGTTGTATGAGTGTGATTTGTTCGGGGGCATAGGCTCTGGAGGTGAGGATCTGTTCTTTTTCTGATGTGATGACTTTGAGGGTTTCTTTTGCGCCTAGCTTTTGGGTGACGTGGCGAAACATGGATTGGATCGCTTGGCGCTCCATGTCGAGTGTTTTTTGGCCGACTTCTTGACCCCGTATTTCGAGGTACTCGATGGCTTGAGTAGGGGAGAGGTCATATAGTCTGATATTGTGTGTTTTTAGGTAGTCTGATTTAGCCACCTGAAGGAGACGGCTTTTGTAGTTGTCACCGGTGCGTGTGGATTTTAGTGCGCCTGATTTTTGTATGGCTTTGATGACACGCAGTGCTTGGTTTTTTGGTCCTGAAAATCTAGCCATGTTTTTTCATGAACCGTAGGACGTTGGCGTAATCGATAGGGCAACGGTTTTTGATTAACCATCGATGCAGTTGTGCAATCGATGCGCCTTCTTTTCGCATCATCATCAGTTGTGATTGGTATTTTACTAGTTTTGATTTTTTAGCACGATGCCGAATGGTTTTGGTTTCTGTTTGTAGTTTGGCTACTTCCTCCTTGGCGTTAAATTCATTGGTCATAGTTTTATCTGTATTCGTCTTTGTAAGAATTTCTGATTAATTTTACAATTAATTCAGCGACAACTTAATGCCTGTTTGCCCCTGTTTGTCCCCTTGCTTTGGAAATGGCTCGGACTAATCTCGCCTTGGGTGATTCGGTTTATGAGTGAATGGCTCAAACTTTTTAATACGTCATGTATACAGCATCATTTTATTTCTCCTTTTCTGTCAGTTAGATTCAGAGCGAGAAAAATAGGCTATCCCTTAAACGGGATGCTGTTTTCCCGCTCGGGTGGATGGTCGTTAGACCTTGGTTAAATTATCAGGATGTTCTCTGATACGTTTTAAGAAACCGACTGAATGGTTTCCTTTGTGCTATCCAATGATAGCGTTTCACACTTTTTAAGCTACGGTGACGTAACTTAATGTGGATCACGTTGTAAAAAGTGATCCTGTTAAAAAGTACCTGATGGTACTTATGAGCTCATCAACTAAATGTTGATACCTTTGCCGAGGTTGAGCTGGCGACAAAGGTTTTTAGGCTCGTTGAGAATGCAACGACACATTTTTGTTGAGGGTAGGGTAGCATGATGATGTGGATATTTCAATATGCGCTAATAATATGCGTATAAGATACTTTATGTATAATAAAGGTAAATATATCGCTAGGTTTATGCAATTTTATATTGCAGTCACCTAGCGGTATATTTTGTGTAATATGATTTATTTTATTTGAGGGGTTTATTATGGCTGGATCAACTGATGCGTCTTTTATAAAGCGCGGTGTATCGAGTTTTTGGCGTGGCATTTTAGGGCTTGTGGTGGCAATTGGCGGAATTAGTCTTGTGGCTAACTTTGCTTATCAGTTTTTTACAGGGGAGGTGGTTGTAACTTTTGTAAAACCAGAAGGGCGTGGCTATGTCTTTAATATTGAGAATAAAAGTCCTGTTGACCAAGTGATTAAGTCGTTTAGGGTCGTGCCTGATAATTCGCAAAAATTTGTTTATAAGGTAACAAAGAATATTTTTGCAGAGCAAACGAAAGAGGGGATCTCTATACCAGGAGGAATTGAAAGTTATGTCCCTGCTTTTGAGTTTAAGGGGTTAAATGGGGTGGTCATTAAGGCGCAGTCTAAAATGAATTTTAAAGTACCTCCTTTGTCGTCTCGGGATTACTTGTCCCCTGAATCGGCAGTGATGTTTGTAGATTATGAAACTGCTTCTGAAAATAAAATTGTAGGTTATTTAGAGGGGTTGTTGGCAGATATTCAGCCTAGATCGGGTAAAAAAAGAGTGCGTTATTTAGTATCAGAGAACTACTGGTCGGTGGTGAATAACGATATTAATGCGGTTAAGGTGGCTTGTAGGGATAATGATTTATTTGCTAAGTCATCTGCTTGTAATTAGAAAAAAGAGGGTACTCTTTATAGTTTGTTAAGGTTTATTTGAGCCTGTAAATTCAATTGTTAAATAAGGGATTACTATTATGACCGTATATAGTAAGCCCCCATGACTTGAATGTACCGCTTTTATTACTAGATTTATCTTTTATAGTTAAATTCCATCTACCTTTAGAGTTTTCCTCTAAATGCCTAATGCTACCGAATCTCCAGTTTTTATAACGGAAAAAACCCTCAAAAGATTCACGGTGTTGTTCTGCCAAAACACTCTTAGTACCAAAAGGAGATGTAAGGATAATTTCTAAGTCACCTAACCTAGAATGATCTGGAGCATCAAAATAGATATCAACAAATTCTACAATCATCTCTTCTTCTATATCTATGTATTCAGTAATACTTGATGTTTCATCATCAGGTATTAGTTTGTCTACTTGAAGCTCCTTCTTAATAATTACTTCTTCTGGATAGTTTCTCCAATTTTGAGAAAGATCAATCGCCTTATCGGCATCGACCATACCAAAACCATAAGAGTGATTAATGTTTATATGTGCTCCATTCGTTGACCAGTCAGGATGTTCCTTATCGATAATTCTCGCTGACTTCGCTAAAATAGCCTTAACATCGCGCCAACCAAGCTCTGGGTTAGCCTCAAGCATAAGAGCTGCAACCCCTGAAACCATTGGTGCTGACGCAGAAGTTCCACTAAAATTGTCTGTATAATTATTATTTTCAATATCATTTGGAAATACTTTAGGATTATAACCTTCTTCTCCAGATACATCTGTTGTCGTTATACCTAACCCTTCTCTTCTACCTTTTGAGGGGGCGCATACTACTAATGTTGCCCCAACTTCTGAATAGGTTGCTCTTTTAGCTTTTTCATCTACAGCACATACAGGAATAGTATATCTATTATTAACTAAACCACTATAATTTACATTATCCGTAGGTAATCCATATTCTTCAGCAGCCCCATTCCCAGCAGAGAATATATATATAATCCCTTTACCATGCCTTCCATTCTTTGTTCCCTCATTGAGGGCTCCTTTCAAAAGTGAACGTAATCTTAAAGGTTCTCCCCACGAGTTAAAGTCTCCCCAACTATTATTTGACACCCAAACATCATCTTTATTCCTTATTAAGGCATCAGCAAGATTATTCACAGATGGCGCTCTCAATGCATTAAATCCAACTATTTGAGCTTGTGGTGCTATACCTGTAATACCTATCCCATTTCCTTCTTCTCCTGCAATTATTCCAGCGCACGAAGTCCCATGATCAGAATTATTAAAATCATAATTTTTGGATAAATAACTATAGTTTAAATCTCCAATATTATTTACTAAGTCTTCATGATTCAAATCAAGTCCATTATCTACCACTGAAACTACAACTCCTCTGCCTTTATATTCTTTATTATTCAAATTTATATGACTAACTAATCCATATTTATTAAATTCATTGAGGTACCATTGATTTTCTTTTAGTGGATCTTCAATATATTCGTCACTATTGCACCCATAGATAAAAGGAATGATAGCCACTATTAGTGTTAGTTTTTTTTTCATAACTACTGTAGTTCTTCTAGTAAATACATCCAGTCAGGATAAGCAGCTATTACGCCATGCTCCCTATAAATACTATTTGCAATCTGTAGCGAATCAACAATACTTTCCGTATAAAATAAGTAAGTGGAACTTCCTATATTAATTTTTTTAATAAAAAATATATTGTGCCTAATACTAAAATCACTTAATTCTTCACTTTTTTTAGCAATAGGGAAAGTTATTATTATTTTTCCTGTTAGTACTTGTTTTCTAGCATGAGTGCTAGGGGACTCTGTATATATATATGATTCATGCTTAATATTGTAATCGTTCTTCCAGAGAGTTATTTTTCTATCTTGGTCATACCAAAACAAAGTTTCATTCTTTACAAGATCAGCACCTAATTTGAAAGGGACTAGTAATAATACAATCATTAGTGATATTTTCATTTTTTATAAACCATATTAAAAAGAATTAAAAAACCTTTAGTTATCCAAAACCATTGAATATAACCAATAACATAATATGTAATGAAAATAGCTATGAATTTTCCTGTACTGCCTAAAGTCAACGAATCATTTATGGATTGGATTATACTCATTACCGAAATTCCTAAAGGGAAGGTAGCAATTAGTGAATAAATATAAAAACTCTTGATAAACATTACTGAGCTTTCTGTAAAAAATGTAAACATTACTAATAGTAAATAAGCACTACTCCATATAAATAAAACTTTATTCCTCACAGATTCTTAACGAACGGCACGATAAAAGCTAGTTTGAATATTATTATTGGTTGTTACACTCATATTTGACATATTTACCTTGTAAATAGGACTCGCTTTAGAAAATTCATTATTTGTTGAGAAAATAATTCCATTTGTGTTCTTTTTATTAGTCATAGAAAAGATAAATTTATTATTAGTATAACCGACAGAATTTATGCTGTAGTTTTTGAGTTTCAATAGTTCTGAAATGTCATAATTTAATAATTCTTTTGTTAAAGAATTATACTTCGACACATGATTCCCTCCTCTATCAAATACAAGTATTTCAGAACCTATAGTTATTGCATATGATGGTTTTTTAAAGGGTAAACTTATCTGCTTTACAAGGACTCCATCGATAGCCATATAAATAGAGTTAGCGTCAATATTTTTTAATATCTTATGCTCCCTACTTTCACTATAGTTCCAACTTTTATCAGTTGTAATTGCATAATAACCAGTGTCAGAGAAAACACTAATAATATTAGCTGGAACTGATAGACGAAGACCTTTTTCATTATCTTTAATAGATAATCTTTCAATTATTTTCTTTCTATATCCGTTTTCTAGATTAACTATACCAAATGCATCTATAAATTGAGCATGTAGCTTGCCATCAATTACTCTTCCAAAGTCTGCATTTTGTTTATATGATTTAATTATTTTATTTTTGTTTAAATCAAAAAGGTGCATATATTCATACCTTTTCCACAAGACCCCATTTTTATAATCATTTATTATTTCTTTTGTTACCGTATCAGGATTATCATTAACGTATTTTTTACTTATAATCTCACTTTTCGGGACAAAACCTAAATTTTTATCAACTTTAGACGAGTATATAAGTCTGGAAGATAACAAGACCCCATTTTTGTATAAACCTAATTGACCATTAACTCCATCAGGGATATTATAATCTCTCACTTCTTTAGTATCTAATTTGAAAATACTAACCCCACTCTCATTACGGCCTTCTCCTTTATATCCATAGGGAGAAACTATCGTATTCCTAGCGCAATCGAAAAATGCTCCATTGTTACTAATATTTTCAAACTTATGGAGTAAGTCAAAATCTAAACTTTTTGAATCTCTGTATTCATATAAATATATCTGCCTATTATCAGACACAACGAACTGAGAATCACAGTTCGTTGGTTGATTAGCTCCTGAGTAATTTTCACAACCAGCCAAAAGGGCTAAGCTTAATAAAGAACCAAGCCCTTCTTTAATTAAAGTCACTAAATATTTCCTCCTTTAGAGAACAGAAGAATTAAACTTAGCGGTATCTACGTGATTACGAATATCGTTTGGATAAACAATCAATCCTTTATTATGATCAAGATCTATACCTACACCTTCCTCATAAAAGGACTGCCATATTAGCTGCGAACAATATGAAGAGTTTACTGCTCTTTTATTAAAGAAATTTACGTTATATGTTGTTGGAACCGTCGTTAAGTGGTTTGCTCTTTGGACTACATTAGCTCTACGCCAGAAAGTAGGAGTCCAAGGTGTATAATACCATCCTTCAACAACATTATATCCTCCATTATTAGCCCACGCATCTATACCACGATGACGTGATACTCCTGGTCCAAGATTTGCATCGATAATATGCTTGATTGAGGAACTAGTGTTAGTTACCAAGCCCATATGACCAATACCTCCAGCACCATCAACCCATAGAAAATCAGCTTCCCACCAATTATTCCATGCATCTATGCCTTGATGAGTTTTTGGTCCCGTGTTATTACCATCCTTCGCAAAACCCTTGCTATCACCACCTTTCATAGACTCAGAAATCACAATACTTTTAATATCTAATTCTGGTAAAGAATATGGAAGGTCGTGATCAATAACTAATTGCTTTTGTTCTTCTGTAAAGTTTTTGTAAACTGCATCTGATTCAATGATATTATTCAGAGCCTCGGCATCTAGAACTCTCTCTATTGCTATACTTTCCTCAACAACATCCTCAGAAGCCACTTCTTGATCAGATACCTCTGTTTGATAAGCTTCAACGGTTTGATTAACCATTACACCAAGTTGTCCCGAATAGTACATCGCCTTCATTCCTGAATCGAACCTAGAAATTGCAGCTTCTACATCTTTTCCTTGAGAGTGTTGAAGAGCAAATCCATTTGCCAACATCATCATTTGAGGCATCACCATTCCTTTTAGTTCGTCAGGTAATCCATATTCTCCCAAATAGTTTTGGTAAAGCCACTCAGCGTTAGTGTATTTTACAAGGTCATTTTCCCCTTCAAGATCAGTTACTCCATACTCTAATTGGGGTTGATTTAAATTACTCCCGCCCCCACAACTAACAATAGTGATAGAGAGCATAAAAAAAATAGCTACCCTCATACTTCTTTCAACCAAACTTAAATAGTTATTCATTTACCTCTCCATAATAATTGAAATTAAAAAAACTAATATTTGCACTCTAAAATATTTATTGCAACTTTTATTTTCCTACGAGGATTCCCCTGTAATGAAAGGGCTTTTCGTAATGGTGTATGTTGTGTGAAATAAGGGTCTGAAGCCCAATGGTACGAAAACGGGCGTTAAGGAGATTAGAGGGAAATAAGGATATTTTTAAAATTATGCCAATAATTGGTGTTATGTTAAGTGGTTCGCTGTTCTAATTACTCGCCTACTCCGCTATAGTTACTAAGTCGTCATCCAAGACTTAACTTTTGGAAACCCAATACCATGTCTGAAACCGTTAGCCATGCCCTACTCCTTGAATTAGTGGCTGCTGGATCGATTCGATCTGCTGTTGCGATTGCTGATGGAGACTGCTGGTTTTTGATGGTGCGCTATGGGCGTATTGAAAAAACCTTGCGCTCTAAATCAGGCAAGGTGCGTTCCTGGCGCAAGCTCGATTCCCTGGCGAAGTACATTATTGTGGAATTGGGTCTGCCTCGTTTTGAGGTGGAGGGATCTAACTTTGATCCGTCCCTGAAGACATTGAGGCGACCAGATAGTGCTGCTGTGCTGAAGAAGGCACATGCTGCGCTTAATAAAAGATAAATAGATGTAAATTTATCTTTTTATCTTTTTGTAAGCTTCAAAAGAAGCTTCAAGTAGTTCTACGATTTTTAAATCATCCTCGAAGGCCTGTCTTTTAAAGTCCTTCAGGAAATCAGATGTAACACGGGTAGAAAATTGGGAGGTTCTTCCTGTTTTGTATCGAGCTTTCTTTTTCGGTTTTTGTTTTTCTTCTTTTGGTGCTCTTTCAGGGGCTTCTAGGTTCTCCCCTGCTTCTGCAATGATAGGAGGTTCCCCAAAACGATTTTTTTTTGTAGGTATTTTTTTCTTTAATTTACTGGTATCGATTTTAGTCATTTGGTTAGAGTATCTATGATTGATTGTATTAACTCTTTTGCTTTCTCATTTATGGAAGCGAAGCGGGTTTCTGTAACAGCTAATCCATCATTTTGAGCTTGTCTGTATGATGGTTTTTCAGGTAAGTATCCGCTAAGCAACTGATAACCTGATATTTGGATATATTCTTGTGCGTCTCTTATTTCTGACTCCGTTGATACTCGAACAAGCGCAATCGCAAATGATTTAGGTGATATGCCTTTTTTGCTAAGCTCATGAGCTAGTAGAACGGTTGGTATGAGATCATCACGACTTGCTCCTGAAGGGAGTATTATTAAGTCTGCTACCTTTGCGATATCGGAAGTAGCACTACTGGCACGAGGTGCACCGTCCAAGATTAACATATCAAAATCATCCGCATTTTTGAGCGCATCCTTCGCCTTACCAAAAGTTTCTACTGAGCCAATACGATCAAAGCCGTTTGCTTCTCGTTGCCTATGCCAGTTAGTGACTGTCCCCTGTTGTGTATCCAGATCTGCTACCTTTACAGAAAGCCCACCTTTTGATGCTTCACAAGCAAGAGCACGGGCTAGAGTACTTTTTCCTACCCCCCCTTTTTGACTTAAAAACGCTACTATATATCCCATAAACTTGATTATAATTATAAAAAGATAAAAAGACAAATAGATAAATTTACATCTATTTATCTATTGTAAGTATGTTTGAAATATCTTGCGCCTTGTGTAGCACTCGTACAATGGTTATTTGTGTTGACGACTCAATATAAAAAACAAGGTGTTTAGGAAAATCTTTAACAGGAAACCAACGCATTCCTAATAATTTAGGATTTGTAGTTTTAAAATTTTGTCCCATTTTTGGAGAGTTGCAAATCAATTCATGTGTATTTTCTATCTTGTCTAATAAACGATAAGCAACG
>JAKIVF010000215.1 GCA_021647145.1 Methylococcaceae bacterium
AGTTGTAAGTGTAGGATACGGACTTGAAGGAAAGGTTCCCGGTGTAATGATTAGAGGAAATTCAAGTGCTCCTAAAAAAAGTAAAGTTGTACAAACTTTAACCATTGAAAACCAAACTACTGTGGAATTTGAGGTGAAAACACCCTATAGTATAAAGTCAAATGGTGAGAAACTTACCGTAAATTTAACTACCTATGAAAGCGAAACTATATATGAATATTATGCGGTACCTAAATTAGATAAAGATGCTTTTCTTATTGCCCGAATTATAAATTGGGACCAATATAATTTGCTCGAAGGTGAAGCTAATTTATACTTTGAAGAAGCGTATGTAGGACGCACCATATTAGATGCAAGATCGCTAAATGATACCCTTGATATATCATTAGGTAGGGATAAAAACATTATTGTTGGGCGCGAAAAAGTTGATGAGTTTAGTAAAAAGAGAACGGTTGGTTCTAATAAAATTGATTCGCGAGGATTTAAAATTATAGTGCGAAATAAAAAATCACAGGCGATTAAACTCACTATTCTTGATCAAATTCCGATAGCTTCCATCAGCGAGATATCCATTTCACCCGATGAGCTTTCTGGCGGTAAACTAGAAGTAGCCACAGGTGAAGTAAAATAAGACCGTTGCAAAACAGGAACCATTAACTCTAGGCCATGTTTTAAATTAATTTTCACTAAAACAACAACTTTAGTGCTCCCATTTTACTTAGTAAGGAGCCTTTTCCGGCTCCTTACCCCCTCATTTGTAGCTTTTTATTGAATTGGACATAATTATCCCAGGTGATCTGTACAAGTTGTAACACATCGCCTCCATCAAATTTTGTGTGTGCATCTTTTCTATGCCGCGATACCTTGCAGTTGCTCCACGAAACCAGCGTCTGATGCTTCCAAAGGTCCGTTCAACTTTATACCTGGTTTGACCTATAATTTTATTAAATTTCTTTTCCCATTTTGTCAGAGGGGCATTCTTTTTCGCTTTTTTAAGGATATGATTTTTAAATTCTTTGCTCTGTAACAACTCTCTATTCTTTTTAGATTGGTAGCCTTTATCTGCCTTTACAGGGATGTGTTTAGGTAAATCGGCACTATCTAATACTTCTTCTAAATTTGTTATTTCATTTAGGTTAGCTGGGGTGGTTACAACCCCTAGCACTAAACCTTCATCATCGGTAACATGGTGTTTCTTGTATCCATAGCGCAATTTTCCAGCTTTCTTAATCCAGGCTCCTTCTGTATCTACAGAGGATTGCTCTTCTTTTTCTATTTTTTTAACTTGAGCTTCTTTGTCAATCTCCGCTGAACTTCGAGGTTTATCTTCTCTATCTTCTGCCATTTTATATTTTACTTTCCCTTTAGGTTTTAAAGGGCTATCAATTATGCTAGCATCTACCAGAACCCCTGTTTTTACAATGATCGAATGAGCTTCTAATTGACGATTGACTTCTTTGAATAACTGCTCATATGCTTTTTTCTTAGTCATCAATGTCCTGAATCGACTAATTGTACTGTTATCAGGTGCAACTTCTTCTATGGTCATACCACAGAAATAGCTAAATGAAATACTATCATTTATTCGATCCTCAACTTCATAATCACTTAATCCATACCACGTTTGAAGTAGGCACACTTTGAATAGTAAAACCCCATCATAAGCTGGCTTCCCTGTTACACTATTACCTTTTGTGTAATGCTTATTGATGATTGTTTTTATAGCACTCCAGTCAAGCAGTGTGTTTATTTGAGTAAAGAAAGTCTTTTTTATTTTTCTGGCTCTCAAATCGCAAATACTGTCTGCAAGAGTAGGATTAGTCGTTTTATTCATATCTCAATATACAAACTAATTACCTCTATATCAAGTAATTAACAACATAAAATGACGTTTAAACGCATTGTAACCTTGCAACGGTCTTAATATGGTAACTAACCAATGTGCCAGAGTTATTCACATAGACTAAAACATCAATTCCGATGAATACCCCATCTGGTAAAAAGGGGGTGTTTTCTTCAGAAATGTCGACTTTAATATTTTTTTGATTTGGTTTTACTGTAACTATGTAACTTTTTCTTAAAAGGTCTTTGCCAGGAATGCCTGATAAAGAATCTCTTTCATAAATCCTTATTCTTACTTGGGCATCTCTTTCATC